>JAOTZA010000122.1 GCA_029861655.1 Acidobacteriota bacterium
CACGTTCGTGCTCGGGAACGGCGATGTCGGCGCTGAGTATTCCGCCGACGCGCGGGACAAGGAGGTCACTCATGGTTCGCGTCCTGGTTGGCATCACGTTGGGTGGCGCGTGAAGGCTCATTTGCCAGAGATCGTAGTCCAAATGGGCTCGCAATCGCGAGCAACGATTCTCGAAGCAGAGGCCCAAGACCTTCTCGAGGAGTCATGGAACGAAAAAGAGCCGCCCCACAGCGACTCAAGAGCATCACAGACTTTTTGGTTTCAGAGATTTAGCTTGGTGGGCCGTGAGGGAATCGAACCCCCGACCATCAGATTAAAAGGCCAGCCGGGCGCCCAGAGACCAGCGCACTCCGGCACACACCAGAACACGCAAGCGCTACAGATTCAACGGCTTGGACACGAGGGCGAGTGTCACTGATTGTGCTCGAGTGTGCTGGTGTGCGTTCCTCTACTGTACCCAGAGTGTGCCGAGAACGAGAACGCAACAGCGATCAATGGACAGGCGAAGGGAGAGGTAGCTCCGCTCGGGCGGTAGCTGTTGGGTGCAGTGGCCAGAAGTTGGCTTCTACTGCACCAGGAGTGCACCACGGAAACCCTCCCAATGAGCGGCCGTCGTCAGCCACAACTTCGAGCGCAATTAGGTGCCTGTCCCCATTTTCCAGAAGTTGCCTTCTACTGCACCACCAGTGCACCACAGTTCGGGCTTCATTCTGAGCCGCTCTTCAGCCTCCGCACCAAGAGCGCGACCCTCTACCTAGGCGACAGGACATCGCGGCTGGAACCCAAACCTCAAACCTCAAACCGCTCCCACTCGCGCTTGGCCCGCTCCATCGCTTGGCGGAAGCGCTCCTCGCCACGAATGCTGTCCAAGTACCAGTCGTGCTCGGAGAGGAACGGGTAATTGATCATCCCGTGTTCGATCGCGCGGTCGAGCCAGAGCAGCGCCTCCTCTTTGGCGCCGATCGCGGCATGGGAGATCGCCAGAAACCAGGGAACCTCGGCATCCCAGGCAGCGACCTGCTCATACGGGCCGTCGGCGAGCCGTAAGACCTCCTCACGGTCCGCACGCCAGGCCGCCCGGTTGAGCCCCATCTGCCACGTGGCGACGTCCGAGTCCGGCTGAGCGGCCACCTCCTCGGTCAACGCCTCCGCCTCCTCGAACTGCCGGGCGTAGCTCAGGGCCATGACGTAGTTCGCGCGCCAGACCGGGGTGACCGGATCGAGCTCGAACATGCGGCGTCCGAGCTCCACCGCCTCCGAGAAGCGGCCGGCGAACAACGGCACCATGGCGCTCATCAGCAAACTCATCGCGTTGAGCGGATCGACGTCCATCAACCGTGCCACGAAGGGCGCCGCGGCCTCCGGCTTTCCGCCCAGCCAGCCGAGCGCGTGGGTGTACAGCTGGAGGGCCAGAACCTCCTTCGGAGAAGCCTCCAGCACGCGCCGCAGGCTCCGGCCGCTGCCATGAATGTCGCCCCGGGCCATCTGGATCTGCGCCTGCACCAGGTAGCCGCGCGGCGATTCTGGCTCGAGCTCGAAGATCTTGTCCACACACCGTTCCGCTTTTTGGACGAGCTCCTCTTCGCGTCCGATCGCGGCCCCGATGTTCACGTACTGGAAGTACGCCTCGCCGAGTCCCTGATAGATCAAGGTGTTGTCGCCGACCAGCTGGAGCGCCGCTTCGAGATGGCTGATCGCCCGGTCGAGGCTGCCGGGCATGAAGCTCCAGATCTCGCTCCGCGCGCGGAGATAGCTGTCCTGGGCGCGGACGTCGTCGATCGGCCGCTCGGCGAGGTGCGCGTCCTCTTGCGGCGTCAGCCGAATCTCGAGAGCGTCGACGATCGATCGTGACACGCGCTCCTGGATGTCGAACACGTCGTCCAGGGTGCCCCTGTACTTGTCGGCCCAGAGCTGGGCGTCGTTCGGCGTGTCCACCAAGCGCGCTGTGATCCGCAGGCTGTTCGCCGCGCGCCGCACGCTGCCTTCGAGCACGTACCGGCAAGCGAGGTCCCGGCCGATGGCCGCGAGGTCGCGCTCGTCACCCTTGAGACGTATCGCCGACGACCGAGAGATCACGCGCAGTGCCTCCACCCGCGACAGATCGGTGATAATCTCGTCGGTGAGACCGTCGCTGAAGTACTCGGTGTCGGGATCGGGGTTCAGGTTGGCAAACGGCAGCACGACGATCGACTTCGTCTCGGCCGTCGCCTGCGGAGCGACGACGGAGTGGGAGCCGCTCGAGTCAGAGGGCAGCTCGAGTCTCGCCAGGAGCTCAGCGAAGCGTGAGTCGGTTCGCAGCGAATCGAAAGGCGGCAGCCCGCTGTAGTAGAGCAGGGGATGATACTCCTCCTCCGCTTGGTCGAGCAGCTCGAAGGCCTCGTCGAGCTCTCCGAGCCCGCCGAGCAGCCAGGCCTCGGCAACGTTCGCTGGTGAGTCCGCCGGTCGCTCCCGCAGCTCGTCGAGAACCGCCCGCGCCTCGCCGGCGCGACCGGCGGTGGCGAGAACCCAGCCCAGGGTACCGAGGAAGACGATTCCCCGGCGCGAAAGCTCGACCACCTGGCTCGCGTCCACGATCGCTTCGTCGAATCTGCCCAGGGCGACCTTCGCCATGCACGCCATCCACAAGGCGGTGAGATCTTCCTTTTCGAAGATGAGCGCACTCTCGAGGTAGCCCAGCGCCTCCTCGGGTCGCCCCCAGCACAGGAGGCCGACCGCGATCCGGACGTGGGGGAAGGAGGAGAGCGGATCGGCTTCCCGGGCGCGCTCCAGGAACTGCGTCCCTTCGTCGAACCTCTGGCGGGTGCAAAGGGCGGTCCCCAGGGCGCCCAGGGACAAGACGTGAGTCGGCTGGAGCTCGAGCGCCCGGCGCCAGGTGGCCTCCATGTCCTGCCATCGTCGTTCGAGGTAGGCCACGAAGGCCTCTGCATGGAGGGCTTCGACCGACTCTCCCTCGAGCTCGGCCGCGGTGGCCAGCGCCTGTCGCGCGGCCACGCAACCCTCGAGAGGAGGGATCAGACCGAAGTGTGTCGAGACCGCCAGGACGTCCGCCAGGCCGGTCCATGACGGTGCATAGGACGGATCCAGGCGTATGGCCTCCTCGAACGCGCGCCGGGCCTCATCATGATCCTCCTTGCCCCGCAGGTAGCGAGCCTTCAGATACCAGCGGTAGGCCTCGAGGTTGCGCGTCTGCGGCCGCAGGCGAACGGCTCGATTTGCCGGGCCGAGCTGGGCCTCGACCGCCTCGACGACGCCCGCTGCGATCTCGTCCTGGATGGCGAAGACGTC
This sequence comes from Acidobacteriota bacterium, assembly GCA_029861655.1. Taxonomy (GTDB): domain Bacteria; phylum Acidobacteriota; class Thermoanaerobaculia; order Multivoradales; family JAHEKO01; genus JAOTZA01. The sequence goes on from JAOTZA010000122.1 coordinate 3,286, forward strand.
CTCGGTCGGTCGGTCGTACCGTTCCGACCAGAGCTGGAAACCGGTCTCGACGTCGCTGAGCCGAGCGGTCACGCGCAGTCTGCCGCCGGCGCTGCGCACACTGCCCTCCAGCACTTGGCTCACGCCGAGCAGGTCGCCGATCGCGGCCAGGTCGTTACCTTCGCGGCCGGCACGGAAAGCCGATGTTCGCGCGGCCACGCGGATTCCGGCGATGCCGACCAGAGCGTTCATGACCTCCTCGGCCATGCCGTCGCAGAAGTACTCCTGATCCTTGGCTGGGCTCATGTCCGAGAACGGCAGTACCGCGATCGCCACGATCGCATCGCGCTGCTCCGAGGGCCGGGAGACCGTGTCGACCTCCGCGGCGGATCCCTCGTAAGCCGTGGCTTCCTGGGGCGCTTCCTCCGTCTCCGGCACCTCCAGCCCGGCCTTACGCAGCCCCTCCATCAACCGCTCGACCAGCTCGGGCCGATACCACTTCGCGAACTCCTCGCGCACCCTGCGCGCGAAGTCAGGCTCCTGGCTCAGGATGTCGTGCACGGCCTGTTCTGCCTGCTCCCGCTCTCCGAGCTGTCCGTGGACAGCTGCGAGCAGGGCTTGCGTGAACACGTGCGCGCCCCCTCCTCGCAGCACGGTCTTGAGAATGTAGGGGCGAGCCTCGAGGTAGTCCCCCTGGCGGTAGTGGTCGAGGTAATGAACGGTCCAGTACCATCCCGGATGGTTGGGGTTCAGGTGCCTCGCCCTCTCCGCTACCTCGCAGCCGCCTTCCCAGTCGCCCGAGAAAGCCATCAGATGGCCCAGGTACTCGAGCGTGGATCCGTCCATGGGGTTGAGGGCGATGGCCCGCTCCGCGGCGTCCCGGAAGGCGTCGAACTCCCGGCGGAAGAACAGCGCCTGAGCCAGGGCGAGCCAGGCGAAGTGATTGGCGTGCGCAGCGTCGACCGCTCGGCGCGCGGCCTGGAGTGAGCGCCCGAGGGGATCGCGCTGTAGGTTGAAACCGAAGCGGTGCTCCTCTCCGTACATCATCGACAGCATGGCCCAGCCGTCTGCATTGCCCGGGGCCTGCTCGACCGCGCGCTCCAGAGCAGCTCGCATGGCGGCGTGCTCTTCGGGACTGATGCGCTCAAAGTAGCCAAAGCCGCGCAGCACCGCCTCGTAGGAGCTCAGCTGGTCGGAAGGTTTCAGGCGGACAGCTTCGCTCATGCTGTGCGGCAAAGCGCCGTACCAATCTGCGACAGTCGAGACGATCCGGGGAACCAAGTCATCCTGTAACGCGAGAATCTCTTCCGGGCTGAAGGTGCGGTCGTAGGTTTCCGCCCACAAGTGCGCGCCCGTGCTCGCATCTATCAGTTGCACGGCTACACGCATCATCGAGCCCGCCGGGCGCAGGCTTCCCTCCATCACGTAGCGCGCTCCGATCTTCTTGCCAACCGAGCGGACGTCTACCGCCTCACTCGAATACTGCTCAGTCGAGCTGCGGGCGACCACCCTGAGGTAGGAGAAACGGGACAGGCCGGTCACGATCTCCTCGGACAACCCCTCGGCCAGCGCCGCGAGGTCAGTGTCGGCGCCGGTGTACTTGAATGGCAGCACCGCGACCCAGAAACCTTCGTCGGCGCGGGCCGTACCCGGTTCGGCCGTGGCAACCTGAACCGATGCTGCGTCTCGCTGCAGCCTGTTGAGATCGGTTTTGAGATCCGAGGCGTGTTGGTACCGCAGCGCCTTGTCCTTCTCGAGTGCCTTGTTGAGGATGCGCTCGAGCTCGTCTGGCAACTCCGGGTTGATCCTCACCGGCGCCGTCGGCGCCCGGTTGAGGATCAAGTCGAAGATCGCCCCCGCCGTCCTTCCCCCAAACGGCTGCCTGCCGGTCGCCATTTCATAGAGCACCACTCCCAGGGAAAAGAGATCGGTGCGCTCGTCGAGTTCCTCGCCTCGCACCTGCTCCGGAGACATGTAGGCAACGGTCCCCATCGACGTGCCGGGAGTCGTCAATTTCTCAGGGGCCAGCTCGGTCTCGGCCTCCGCCCCACCAGCAGCGCTCGAGAGCTCTCTCGCCTCGTCTTCGGTCACCTTGGCCAGCCCAAAGTCGAGCACTTTCGCGTCGCCACGTTCGGTCACGAAGAGATTCGCCGGCTTCAAGTCGCGATGAACGATCCCGGCCCCATGGGCCGCCTCCAGGGCATCGGCCACCTGGGCACCGAGTCGGACGATGTCTTCGGCTGGCATCGCTTGGCCGCCGATACTGGAATCCAGAGCCTGGCCGTCCAACAGCTCCATTGCGATGAACGAGCGACCTTCGTGCTCCCCCAATTCGTAGATGGTGCAGATGTGTGGGTGATTGAGCGCTGAAGCCGACCGCGCCTCGCGCTGGAACCGGGCCAGGGCCTCCTGATCCTCGGCCAACTCGTCCGGCAGGAACTTGAGCGCCACCTGCCGACCTAGGGTCAGATCCTCGGCTCCATAGACGACGCCCATGCCCCCACCCCCGAGCTTGTCGAGGATCTTGTAGTGGGAGACGGTGGTGCCGATCATTTGAATAGGTCTCCCGCTCGGGAGCACTTCCCTTGCCTTCAGGCTGCCCGAATTCTAGCGGAGCGCGCGTCTTCGGCAGCCAGCCGGCACTCGGAGCTCACTCCCTCGGTTGCGCGTCTTTCATGAAATCGCGAAAGCGCATGAGAATCGAACCGTCCGGTCCCGGGGTATCCCACCTGACCGGGCCGTTTTTGAAGACTGGTGGGCCGTGAGGGAATCACTCGCCGAGCGGCGAGTTCCGACGAGCCGCGAACGCCCGAGTCGCTCACGGACACCGAAACGAGCGGAGCGAAGCTTGGTGGGCCGTGAGGGAATCGAACCCCCGACCATCAGATTAAAAGAAAGCTCGTGCTCAACAGACCGCAACTGTCGCCAACTCGCAACCACAGACAACGCAGGTAGCTAGGGCGCGCGGCTTTGTTGTGAGCTGTTGGCGAGAGTGGTCAGAAGTTGGCGTCTACTGCACCATCAGTGCACCACGGAAACCTCCCAATGAGGGCCGTCGGCACCCACAACTTCGAGCGTAATTAGGTGCCTGTCCCCTTTTTCCCCCCTTTTTCCCAGTAGGTCTCCCAATTCCTCATGTGCCCCTCGGATGTTAGGTGAGACTGCGGCTGATGGACCGGCCGATCATGGACTCAGCCCTTCCAGCGCGTTCGTGATTACCCGTAGCTCTCGCCGCGACTCGGGTGTCGGCTGGATCATGAGGAAACGCTCGCCATCAGGAAAGACGTCGAAGCTCTGGTCTTCGTTCTCCTGGTAGTGGAAGTGGCCGCGAAAGAGCTCGCGCGGAGAGCCGACGACGGCCTCCGATTCCGGTGAGATCTCGGCCACGAGCATCGCGTCACCGTTACGGTAGAACAGCTCGCGGCTGTCCGCCGACCAATGGGGGTCGACACCGCCCTCGCGGGACACGATGTAGCGGCGCGCGTCGAGCTCGGGGTAGGGGCGCAGGTAGATTTCGTCACGCCCGCTCTCATCCGACGAGTACGCGAACCAGTTACCGTCCGGCGAGAAGGCTCCAGCGCGCTGAACGCCCGGGCCATCGACGGCTTGACGTGGGGAAACGGCACCTGCTCGTTCGCTATCGATAGAGAGGATCCAGATCGCGTCCTCGCCACCTCCGGTTCCGTAGTAAGCCAATTCACGCCCATCAGGCGAGAACGACGTGGGCCAGAGACCAAAATCATCCGAGTACAGCTCGTCCGAGGTTCCGCTCCCGTCCGTGAGCTGCCAGTGAATGTCTCCACCCCCGCCTCGCGCGTAGTTACTGTAGGCGACTCGCCGGCCGTCAGGCGCCCAGGTCGGTTCGCCGTTCGAGCCCGGAGCAGGCAGCGGATAGCTCCGGCCACTATCGATCTCGTGGACCCAGAGCTCGCCTTCCCCAAGCTCAACGTGCCCGACCACGAAGCGCGTTCCATCGGGCGAGACACGCGGCCAGTCGTAGCTTCCGACTCGATCGATCAGCACCTCCGATCGCCCCTCTCGATCGACGGCAACGACCCGGCTGCCACGCTCTTCTGAGGAAAGATAAGCGATCGTCCCGGAAGGCGAAATCGTCCACTCGTCGTGCCCCACGCCCGACAGAATCTCTAGCGGTTCCCCGACCGGACCCTCCTCATCCTTCCACCGAACGGCGAGCACCGAATCGCCCCACTGATAGACGAGCCTCCCGGAGACGATGACGGCCGGCGGCTCCGCCTCGAGCTCGAGAACTTCCCAACGCTCGCGGTCAGGCCAGTACCTCGCTACCCGCCTGCCATCGGACCCCAGCACAGCGAACAGAATCGTGCCGTCGGCAAGAACGTGAGGCGACTCGTGGGTACGCTCCCCCGAGGCCTCATCGATCGTCGTCAGCACCTTTGACCCGCTGCCATCCGCGGCCACGATCAGTAGGCCGTCGTGACCATATCCCGCGTCTCCTCCGAGAATGATCTCGTCGTCTCTGTGCCAATGAGCACTGGGTTCCATGAAACCATCGGGTTCGAGGAGGGTCCGGTTGCCGCCCTGAACCGCGACCTTGAACACCTCCCCACCCACCACGAAACCGATCCATCCGCCGTCTGGCGAGAAGAAGGGTGCCTCGCCCCTTTCGGTGCCGGCAACCGGTACGGCGTCGAAGCTGTCCAGACGCTGCAGGTAGATCTGTGTATCGGGTCCTTCCCGCACCGTGTAGGCGATCGCACGACCGTCGGGAGAGACAGCGGGCGCCTGGTTGGCGAGCAATCGCGCTGCGGGATCGAGAGGGAGCACTATGCGCGTCGACCGGATCGGGGGGCCGTCGGATAGGACCGCAAAGAACGCCAGGCCGAGCAGCACCACGACCGCCCCAAGCCAGATCCAGCGCTCTACCCAGCCAATTCGATTTGAAGCCCGTCCGACCTCAGGCTCGGTTACCGTCGACGGCGTCGCCGAGTTGCCGGAGGTCGCCATCTCACTCTCGAGCCCTTCGAGCTCGAGTTGGATCTCGCGCGCCGACTGGTAGCGCCGCTGGGCCTGTTTCTCGAGGCATCGCCGAACGATTCGGCCGAGGTGATTGGGCAGCGTCTCCCTGAGCTGCGTCACCGAGGGCGGCTGCTCCTTCAAGACCGCCGAGATCACCGAGGCGGCGTTGTCGCCCTGAAAGGGCCTCGAACCGGTTGCCATCTCGTAGAGCAGGATCCCGAGCGAGAAGACGTCCGATCGGTGGTCCACCGGCTGCGCCTGCACCTGCTCCGGCGACATGTAGGGCACCGTGCCCAGGATCATCCCCGCCTGCGTCATGAGCTGAGTCTCTTCGTCCTCGTCCGCCTCGCTTTCCACGAGCTTGGCGAGACCGAAGTCCAGTACCTTGACCCGGCCGTCGTCGGTAACCATGACGTTGGCGGGCTTGAGGTCCCGGTGGACGATCCCCTTGTCGTGCGCCGCTGCCAGAGCATCGGCGATCTGAATCGCCAGAGGAAAAAGTTGATCGAGATCGAAACCGCCGGTCGGCAGGAGCTGGTCGAGGCTCTTGCCCTCCACCAGCTCCATGGTGAGGAGGTGGATCCCGTCGGCTTCCTCGACCGAGTAGATCGTGACGATGTTTGGATGATTCAAGGCCGCGATTGCCTGCGCCTCGCGCTTGAAGCGCTCGAGCCGCTCCGGGTCGGCGGCGAGCTCCTCGGGCAGAACCTTGAGCGCCACCTCGCGGTTGAGCGTAGTGTCGGTCGAGCGCCACACCTCGCCCATGGCACCCTCTCCGAGCTTAGCTGTGATCTTGAAGTGGGAGAGGGTGCGGCCGATCATCCGGCCCGGAGTCTATCCGCTACCGGTTCACACAGGATCGGCTGGCGAATGGTGGGCCGTGAGGGAATCGAACCCCCGACCATCAGATTAAAAGCCGCCCCAAGC
>JAOTZA010000425.1 GCA_029861655.1 Acidobacteriota bacterium
CACACCGATCGCTGGGGCACCGCGGACCGAAAGCCGGTAGATCGCCCCCACCACGTCCTCCGGGGTCCGGCACTCAAGCCACGTCTCTTCCCTCGGCAGTCGAGTCTGGTCGAGAAGCTCGAGCTGTCCGCCTCGCCAGCGAATCGGACTGAAAACAGAGCTCTCGTGGTTCTCGTTCATCACCTCTTATTGTAAGGGGCGATCGCCCGGGGCCTGTGCAGAGCCTGTTCTAAGAGAAACCGCTGAGATACCCTCACGGCCCGATGGTCCGTATCACCGCGGTCGCTCTGCTTTCGCTGGCGTGTGCCGCCGAGCTTCCGGGAAGCATGGCGGTAGAAGCAGATCTCGTGTCTCCACCGGTCGGTGTCAAAATCACCTATCTGGCAAACGAGGGGTTTCTGCTCGTCTCGGGGGAACAAAAGGTCTTGATCGACGCGCTGTTTCCCGGTATCACCCACTACTCGGCGGTGCCGGAACCCACTCGGTCTCGACTCGAGAGTGCCAAGCCGCCTTTTGACGGCGTCGATCTAGTGCTCGCCACCCATTTCCACGACGACCACTTCGGCGCTCGGGAAGTCGCCCGCCACCTCGCCGCCTCGGGAGCGGTCTTTCTCTCCACGCCGCAGGTGGCCGAGCTCTTACGGCCGAAGCTCACCGGCCGCGCGGCGAACATCTGGGCTCATTTTCCGGAAGAGGGAGAGCGCACCACGGTTTCACACGCTGGTATCGACGTCACGATCCTCAATCTTCATCATGGCCGGGACCGCAACCCACCTGTAGAGAATCTTGGCTTCCTCCTCGAGTTGGGCGGCTTGAGAATCCTGCACATCGGAGATACCGAGGTGAGCAAGAACGACATCCGCCCCTACCGCTTGAACGAGGCGCAGATCGACGTGGCCCTTGTTCCCAGCTGGTTCCTGGCCGAGCCGCAGTGGCAGGGGGTCGTCGAAGAGATCCAACCGGCGAGGGTGGTCGCTATGCATCTGGCCACCGCCAAGGCACCACGGTCCTGGTTCGGCTCCGCCGGCAGCCGCGCGCGGCGAGTCGAGGGAATCCGAGTCGCGTTCCCCTCGGTCTGGATCCCCACCGAGCCGCTCGAGACGAGACGGTTCTCAAGCAGCGCGCATAGAATGCCCGCTCCGAATAGAGGGAGAATCCCGTGAACGGAAAAGTGACAGACCGGCCCTTTCGACCCGCGCTCAAAGCCGTGTAGCGGTCGACATCCGTGTCGACCGCCCACATGCCCTCGCCTTCTCCTACTCGCCTTTTTCGGCGGCGCCTTCGGGAGGCCAGGCCCCGTCTCCGGCTAGCGTACCGCCACCTACGCTGTCTTCAATCCAGCGCAAGAAGTTCTCTTCTCCACGGCCTACACCGAACGAAAGGATCTCGGGAAGATCGTACTGGTGGAGTTCTTGAATCGTAGCCTGGACTTCTTCGAAAGCACTGTCGAGGGTCTTGATGACCAGCAGGTACTCGCTGTCATCGCAGACCTGTCCCTGCCAGCGATAGACCGAGCGGGCAACATTGAGAATGTTGACGCACGCCGCGTGGCGCCGGCCCACCAGCTCCTCGGCGATTCCATTCGCCTGCTCCTGAGTCCCGACCGTGGTAACAACGACTATGGCGCTCAAGCCAGAGAATCTACCCGAGCTCTTATTGCGCGTCAACTCTCTGGCAACAGGGCGGTTAAGCGTTGCCGTAACTACTGTTCCCAGGTCTCGGTTCCTTGGCGGTAACGAATAACCTTGATCTTGCCGGTTCTTCCAAAGACGCGCACCGCTCGCAGCCGTTTGCCGTCAGTCAGATAAAGCGAGCCCGGGGTCGATCCACCCAGCGGGCCAAAAGAGGCGAGATCCGAGCGGTTGAAACGGATGGGGTCCCAGAGTCTACTGAGACGTCGGCGGGGGTCACCGGGGTCGCGCGGTGCTTTCCCCGGAGGGAAGCCAAAGCGCACATCGGCACCCAGATTGAGGAATCGGCGGGTTGGTGTTACTTGGGGATCGACCCCGGACTCGATATCGCGTGTTAAAACACCGTCTCCGTCGCCATCGATGAAGAGGGCATAGGAGGCGTTTTCGCCTTCGACGAAGAACTTCACGCCCACGTTCGCGTTGCGAAGAATCGCATAGGTCTTGGCGCGGTGGAGCGCGGTCCGTAACTCATGCGCCGCGAGATACAGACGGTTCCCGGAGCTCAGTTCGAAAAGGTTGGGAATCGCAATACCCACGATCAATCCGAGAATGGCGACGATCACGATCACTTCAATGAGCGTAAAGCCCCTATTCGCCTGCTTCATTCTCCAGACCCTTTGCTCTTCATCTCGAAAGGGGCGCGGCGACGAAGCGAGCGGACCCGCTTCGCCGCCGATCACGGTTCCTAGCTACCCGCCCCACCACTGTCGGTGCGGGGAATCCGCACCTTCTCGGTCAGTGTCGTTTCGCCTCCCAGCGCCACGTAGGGCTT
>JAOTZA010000123.1 GCA_029861655.1 Acidobacteriota bacterium
CGCGTCCGCCCGCTGAGGGTCACACCGGCGTAAACCTGGGTATCGGCACCGATCTCCACGCCCGGCTCCAGCCACACACGATCGGGATCCCAGAGTGTGACGCCCGCTTGCTGAAGTTCCGCCACCCGTCGCTTGATGAAGGCGTTCTTTACTCGCACCAGATCCACTCGCTGATTCACTCCCAGCGCCTCGCTAGGGTCTGATAACTCGAGCAAACGAATCGACTCGCCGCGTTTGGCGGCGGCGGTCAGCGCATCGGTGAGATAGAGCTCACCTTGGGCGTTATCGGGTTGGAGTTTGTCGAGCTCGGCGAAGATCTCGGGCGCCGGCAGCACATAGGTTCCAGCATTGACCTTTCGAATATCGAGCTCCTCGGTCGTGGCATCGGCGGCCTCGACAATCCGCTTCAAAGCACCGTCTTCTCGCTCCACGACCCGGCCGAAAGCGCCAGGCGCTTCGAGATTCGCCACAGCCATCGCCCCCCAACCGTGCCCCGCTTCTTCGACAAGGGCCGCAAGGCTTGCCGCCGTCATCAGTGGAACGTCGCCCGACAGCACCAGAATGCTGGCCGGACCGAGCTTCTCGAGGAGCGACCGAGTCTGCGCCAGCGCATGCCCGGTGCCTCGCTGCTGCTCCTGGATGACCCAGTCGACATCGCTCGAGGCAAGTGACTCCCTGACCCGTCCCGCCTCATGGCCGACTACGCAGACAATCCGGTCGCAACCGCTGGCACGGGCTGCCGAGAACACCCACTCGAGAAGGGGGCGACCGAGAATCTCGTGCAACACCTTGGGTGTCGACGAGCGCATCCGGGTGCCGCGGCCCCCGGCCAGAACCACGGCAACGGTTTCTCGCTTGGTCACTTAGGGCTGATCGAAGAGCGACGAGTATTCCTGACTCTCGCGGAGCTCGCCAAAGTCTGAATCGTGGAAGGCATGGACTCGGTTTTTCGGGTTCATCTCGATCGCGGCCACTAGCGCCCGGGCCGCCTCCGCCTGATCGCCCAGTAGCGCGTGAAGCGACGCCGCCAGATAAGCAAAGCGCTCGTCCTTACCGACCCTCCCGCCTTTGACGCATATCTCGAGCGCCTCTTCGAGCTTCCCCCGATTGCGCTCATAGACGGCAAGCAGAAACGGGTCCTTCGTGCCTCCGGACGTCTTGGTCAGTTTCTGGTCACACAACACCAGGAAACGCCTTGCCCGCTGCCCCAACTGCGGAAAATCGGTCTCGTCGACGACCTTCTGCAAGAGGGCTTTCGCCTTCTTGAAGTCGCCCCCTTGCAACGCCTTGACACCGCCCTCGAACTCTTTGATCAGAGGATCGTTCTCGATTCGCATCGGCGTGATCATGTCCTTCGCCTCGAGAGCCATCTTTTGAAGCTTCGCCGCCACCGTCTCCGAATCCGTTTTGAACCGCTCGGCGAGCTCTTCGAGACGCTTGCCCTTCGAATACCTCTTGAGGTACGTCTCGTCTCCCTTCTTCCAGCGTTTGGTCATACTCCTCGAAATCCTTCAGCGCTTGCGCAGTTCGACGAGGATCTGCTTCGCAACCGACTTGAGAGTGTCGAACACACCCACGCCTTCGGGAGCGACGGCCTCGAAGGTCGGTTCGCGCTTGTAGTTGAGCATCCGGTACATCTCGTCTACCGGCATCGCGTTGGGTAGATCGCGTTTATTGAACTGCAGCGCAAATGGAACCATCATCAGGTCGAATCCGTGCTCGTTGAGATTCGCCTCGAGATTGCGGATCGACTCGACATTGGCTTCCATCCGCTCGCTTTGGCTGTCGGCGACAAAAACGACGCCATCGACACCTTTGAGAATCAACCTGCGGCTGGCGTCGTAGAACACCTGGCCGGGCACGGTGTAGAGATGGAATCGGGTGGTGAAGCCGCGAATCGACCCGAGATCAAGAGGCAAGAAATCGAAAAACAACGTGCGATCCGCCTCCGTCGCCAGGGAGATCATCTTGCCCTTCGAGGCAGGCGGTGTCTTGTTGTAGATGTACTGCAGGTTGGTCGTCTTGCCCCCGAGCCCGGGACCGTAATAGACGATCTTGCAGTTGATCTCCTTTGCAGCGTAGTTGATGAAGGTCATTCGCTAAAAAGAGCGTCGATGTCGTCGTCGGTGATTTCCGAGAAGGGACTGGCTTCGGCTCGGCTGTCCGGGCCTCGCTCGGACTGCTCCGTCATCTGTTCGAAGACCTTTTCGAGCTCCGCGCTGGCCCGCTTGACACGCAACCGCACCAGGCCCAGGGACGAACGTTCGTCAAAGATCACCAGGAGGATGGCCCGGCGAGCCACGATCGAGATGTGGATATGGTCTCTTTGCCCCTCGTGAAACAACACCGAGAACTCGCGCTCGCCAATGAGCTTGGCGAGCCCGTCAGTAGCGGCAACGTTACCCGCGGTCAGTGAAGCCAGGGAGGTCGAGTCGAACTCGTCCACGTCACCGGCCGCAGCGATGTGCTGCCCGTTCTTATCGATCAGAAAGACGGCTTTGGCGTTGGCGTCGTGGCGCAGCCTTCTGAGCGCTTCTTCCAGACGGTCGAATTCTTGTTGAAAGACTTCCATCAGCGTCCCGAGACCCGCTCCACGAGGCCCGCGCAAGATATCACAGGGGATAACGGCTTTCTGTTGCGAACGTTACAACGCCCGATCTCGGTCACCGCTTCAGGCGAGGCCATCCGCTTCAGCCGTTGATAGTATGCGAATTGCGTCGAAAAGCCAGCCTGAGAGGCGCCGTTTCGAACGCGTCGCGAAAAAACCCGCGAGAAGGCCAACACCCTGTCCCGATGCGCGCCCTCGTCCCACCCCGGTCGACGCCCGCGCGCGACGAGGCCCTGAAACGGCTGAGCGATCGCCGATGGGACCTTCTGGTGGTCGGTGGCGGAATCACCGGAATGGCCGTGGCCCGTGACGCGGCGCTCCGTGGTCTCGCCACCACCGTCATCGAGCGCCAGGACTTCGCCTTCGGCACCTCCAGCCGCTCCTCACGGCTTGTCCACGGAGGGCTTCGCTACCTCGCGAACTTCGATCTCGCACTGGTTCGCGAGGGTCTGGTCGAGCGGCGCCGGCTCCTCGACTGCGCCCCGGGGCTGGTCCGTCCGGCGCAATTCGTCTATCCGGTCTATCGGAACGACCCGGACTCTCTCTGGAAGGTGGCGCTCGGTGTGCATCTCTATGAGAGCCTCTCCTTCGGTTACCGGCTGGGAAAGAGCCGGCGCTACCGCCGGCGCGGCTTGATCGCCGCCCTCCCAGGGCTCAGGCGAGACTTTCTCAAAGGCGGCGTCGCCTACACCGACGCCGCAACCCACGACACCCGGCTCACACTCGCGGTCGGTCTCGGCGCCGCTCGCGCGGGGGCTCATCTGGTGTCGCGTTGCGGCGCGCTCAGAACCGAACAGAGCGGAGCCGTTGTCACCGGAGCTCGCGTCCAGGACCGGATCTCGGAGCGCGAGTTCTCGGTCTCCGCGCGGGCGGTCGTTCTGTGTTGCGGTCCGTGGCAGAAGCTCTACCCCAAGGCAACCATCAAACTCCGAACGGCCCGCGGCACCCATCTGAGCGTGCGCTGCCGACGGCTGCCTCTCAACGCCTTCGTGGCGCTGCGATCGCCACGGGACGGGCGCCTTGCCTTTGCCATGCCGGTGGGCCAGTACGTGGTCCTTGGTACGACCGACGCCGACGACATGGTCGAGCCCGGGTTGGTGAGACCGACAGAGGGCGACAGCGACTACCTGCTCGAGCTCGCCAACCATGCCTTCCCCGCGGTCGATGTCTCGCGTGCCGATATTGCCGGGGCCTGGGCGGGGCTGAGGCCTCTGGTGTCGGATGGCTCGGGCGAGGACGCCGACAAGCTTTCACGGAGTCACCAAGTGGTTGCCGGGCCACCCGGGTTGTGGATCCTCACCGGTGGCAAGCTCACCACTCATCGGAAGATGGCCGAGGATTGCCTGGACACCGTAGCGCCCTATCTCGAGGCCGACGGTGTGAGCAGCAAGCCGTGCTCTACCCACACCCTCCCGCTGCTCGAAGGAAACCTCGAACGTGCCCGCGCCCTGCTATCGGAACAGGGTCTCGCCAAGGACAGGATCGTGGCGCTCGAGGCACTTTACGGCAGCCGCACCGAGACCCTCGCCGAGCGGGCTGCGCGGCTCGCCGGACAAGCTCTCATCACCGGCGACGCGCTTCTCGAAGCGCAGGTCGAAATGGCGGTCGAGGAAGAATGGGCCCTGTCGCTGGACGATCTTCTGCTCCGCCGGATCGGCTCCGGGCAGCTCGACTTGAAAGCCGTCTGGGCGCTCGCTCCTGCCAGCGCACGCAAACTCGGCGACCTCCTCGGCTGGAGCCACGCCGAGGAGAAGGCAGAGGTCGCCGAACTGCGCGGCGGAGTCGAACGGGATCTTCGCGCAGCGGGTGCTAGCAGCCCGTCGTAGCAGTCCAGACGGTCGCGTTGCGAGCGCCATCCGAAGAGGGAGGCCAGATGATATGCAACCCGGGGCCTGACACCCTGAACTGCGACGCCGGGCTGTTGACCTCGAGTTCAGCTAGCCGCCGCTTTTGTCACGGTCTTCTTGCGAGCCCGGCCACCCGTACGGCGGCGGCGCGAGGCCAGCGAAACGGTGTAGGTCCCAGAGCGCTGGTCCCTCTCCAGCTTGATCAGCTTCTGCTGTTCAGCGTCCTCCAGAAGCTCGCTGAAGGTCGAGTAGCCATAGTAGCCCTCGTTGAACGAAGGCCGCTTGCGCTGCATCGTCTGCTTGACCATCGAGCCCCAGATGATGTCCTTGTTCTCGCGCTTCAGAGCGTTGATGGCATCGACCATTAGCGCGAACGCTTCGGCGTTCTTGCTCTTTCCGACACCGGTCAGCTTGGGCTGCTCTTGCTTGGCCTGCTGGTTATCCCGCCAGACGTCTTCGTAGAAGATGAACTCATCGCAATTGTCGATCAGCAGCGCCGACGAGGAGTTCTTCACGCCGACACCGATGACGCTCTTGTTGTTTTCCTTGAGCTTCGAAACCAGCGGCGAGAAGTCGCTGTCCCCCGACAGCACCACAAACGTATCCAGATGCTCCTTCGAGTAGCAGATGTCCATGGCGTCCACCGCCATCTTGAGATCCGCCGAGTTCTTGCCGGAATACCGGCGTTGCGGTATATCGATCATCTCGATGGCGGATTCGTGGAAGGGGCGTTTGAACTCGCTATAGCGCTCCCAGTCGCAGTAGGCCTTCTTGACGATGATCTTGCCCTTCTCGACCAGGCGTTCGAGTACTAGTTTGATGTCGAATTTCTTGATGTCGGAGTCGCGCACTCCGAGGGCCACGTTCTCTAGATCGCAGAACAGCGCGAGTTTGCGTTCGTCAGTCAACGGATATTTGTCCTTTCGGTCCTTTTGAGACTAGGGGTCATACCGAGCGCAAGAAGCGTCGGCATGGAAGTCTCTTCTCCTGGTATGCCAGGTAGGTATGAAGTTGGAGGGTGGATCAGAAGCTCTTGGGGCGCGGGTCGTGAAGGATGCCCCAAACCTCGCTTAGGAGCTTGATTGTAGCACCGCGCGTACAGCGACACCCAAAATCGAGCGCCGAAGCCGTCGCTCCGCGAGCGAAGAGAGGCTCGCTCCGCGACGCTTGCGGCGCTCCTTCAGCATGACCACCGAGAGCGTTGGGAGTTCTCCGGCTCAGCCTCCCCGCGGACTCCTAGAGGGCGCCGCACATTCTGGTGAGCTAACATTCAGCACCGTTCCTCTATCCCCGCCGACACCCTTTCTCATGGCACACCGCGTCGCTTTACTCGTCACCGGGGCCTCCGGGATGGCACTGCCGAAGCGTTTGTTGAGCGCTTTGACCGCCGTCGAAGACGTGGAGGAGGTTCACCTGGTGGTGTCGCGGGGCGCCAGCCAGGTTCTGCGACACGAGTTGGGGCCCCAGCAGACAGGGGCAAGCGACCTCCTGGACTCAGCCAGGCTCGATGTGAGCGCCCGAGGCAAGGTCATCGTACACCGGGACAACGAGCTCGACGCGTCGATTGCTTCAGGCTCCTACCGGATGAGCGGAACCGCCATCGTTCCCTGCAGCGCCGGCACCTTGGGAGCCCTGGCAACCGGAGGCGCTCGCACTCTCATCCAACGGGCCGGCGCCGTAGCGCTCAAGGAAGGTTGGCCGATCGTGGTGGGCTTTCGCGAGACGCCCTACTCGATTGTCCACCTCGAGAACCTGCGGCGGCTCGCCTACCTGGGCGCTATCGTTCTGCCTCCTGTCCCAGCCTTCTACATCGGCGGCGAGTCGATGGACCGCTTCCTCGATCACTACGCGATGCGAGTGTTGGATCGGCTCGAGATCACGCCACTCATGAGCGACGACCTGCGCTGGAAATGAGCGATCACGGCAGTTCCGTGCGAAGGAGCCGCACACCTCCCCATGCCGACATTGAGGCCGGTCGCTACGAAGGCGTCTGGCAGGACGACGTCGCGGTTTTTCGCGGCATCCGGTACGCCGCACCGCCGACGGGCAAGCTACGTTGGGCGCCGCCGAGGCCCCCCGAGAGATTCACCGGCACGGCTTCGGCCGCAGAATTCGGCCCGGCCTGTCCGCAGCCGCCCGATTGGGATGCACCCTACCGAGCTGCCGCGGTTCTTGGCGGCGTTGATCCCGCTGCGGTGGCGATGGAGGTGGGGCCGACCGACGAGGACTGTTTGTCGCTCAACATCTGGGCTCCGAAATCGGAGTCTCGGACTTCTGCCCGAGCGGTGATGCTGTGGATCCACGGCGGCGCCTCCGCCTACGGCTCAGGAGGGGCGGCTTTTTTCGACGGCACACGGTTGGCTGCCGAGCAGGGCGTCGTAGTCGTGACGATCAACTATCGACTCGGCGCTCTTGGATTCATGGCCCACCCGGACCTCGTCAAAGAGAGTCCGCTCTCGACCGCGGGAAACTACGGGTTTCTCGACCAGGTGCGGGCACTCGAATGGGTGCGGGACAACATCTCGGCGTTTGGCGGCGATCCGCAGCGGGTCACCGTCATTGGCGAATCGGCCGGAGGCCGCGCCGTCTTCGAGCTACTGGCGCACCCCCCGGCCAAAGACCTTTTTCAGCGCGCGATCGCTCAGAGCGCCTGGGAAGAGATCCACCACAGCCGACGACTAGCCGACTCTGATTCGGGAATCGAGTCGGCGCTCGAGCTTGGACGGCGCCTCGCCGCGGAACTCGGTCTTGACGGCACCAGTCTTCACAGGACAGGTGTTCTCGAAAAGCTGCGCGCGATACCGGCGGACGAGATCATCGAAGCAGCCTCGGCCCTCGGCAACCCGGCGCTGACCTGGGGGCCAGTCGTCGATGGTGTGGTTTTCCCCGACCACCCCCTGGCGCTCCTGGCGCGCGGCGAGGCCGCGGCCGTGCCTCTTCTGGCTGGCTTCAACTCGGATGAAGGCAGCATCTTCTTTCTCGACCAACGGCTGCCGCTCCTCAAACCCGAGCACTATCGCTCCTACGTCGAGAGTCTCTTCCCGGAGGCCGCGTCTGAGATCTTGGGGCTCTACCCCGCATCCGACGACAAGACCGAGACCCATCGGTCGCTCTCCCAGCTCTACGGCGACCGCGTCTTTGTCCTGCCTGCGCTTCTTGCGGCCAGGAGTCTCAGCCAACGGGTTCCCGTGTACCTCTACCGGTTCACCCACATTCACCCCTCGTTTGCAGACGGTGGCACGGGTGAGCGCCGGCGGACGATCGGCTCTTTTCACGGTTCCGAGATTCCGCTCGTCTTCGGCACGGCGCCGGAACCGCTCGACGAGACCGACGAGCACTTGGGCGAGACAATGCGTGCCCAATGGGGGGCGTTTGTGCGCTCCGGCACGCCCAATGCGGACGGCTTACCGCCATGGAGCCCATTTGAGGAAGGCGCTGGCTGTCTCGAACTGGGTAACGAGATCCAGACCCGCGAGAGAGTGCTCCCCCAGGCCTACTCGCTTCTGGTGAACGAGCTCGCCTGCCGCATCAGGCTAGACATCGAATCGGGCCCTCTCTAGTCCGGCCTTGGTCCCGTGGGATAGCGCCGGTCTCGCTCGTTGGCATCGCCGGGTTACCTTTTGTGTAACAATTTTAACCATGGGAACCGACAGCTCTGAGGCTCGGTGGGCACTTACCCAATAGGGAGGGATTGTCTTCCTGATGAATATCGAGACAGCTGTCGAACCACAACATCGTGTCCTGCTTGTCGATGACGAGCCCGAGTTTCGCCTATTCGTCACCCGCACCTTAGAGCCGGTCGGCTACTCCGTTCGCGAAGCCGACACGGTCGTTGGGGCAATGAGGGCTCTAGCCATGGAGACCTTCGAAGCCGTGGTTCTCGACATCTACCTGGGCGCCGGTTCGGGCTTCGACATCCTCAGGGTCCTGTCGCTACGCAACGATTATCTTCCGATCATCGTGGTCACCGCGGGTGACGACGGCGACTTGGCCCGCCAAGCCATAAGCAACGGTGCCCATGACTTCTTGAAGAAACCGATCGACCCCGACCACCTTTGCAATATCATGGACAAGGCTATCGAACACCGCGAGCTGGCCATCGAGAATCGTCTGCTCCACCGGTTGATCGACCTGCGCAACGTCCCCGGCGAGTTGGTAGCGATCAGTCCCAAAATGACTGCGTTACTGGAAGCCGTCCGCGAAGTCGCCCAAACAGATCATCACATCCTGCTCTGCGGCGAAGCCGGAAGCGGCAAGACCCTGATCGCAAAGCAGATTCACCGCGTGGGAGTACGACCGAATGATCCGTTTGTAAGTCTCAACTGTCGCGACATGCCTTCCGAAGCCCTCGAGGACGAGTTACTGGGGCACGAGTGGGGAGCGTCGTCGCGTCAGATGAGGAGCCAGCCGGGGCTGATCGAGGCGGCGGCAGGTGGGACGCTGTTCTTGGAGAACATCACCGAACTCCAGCCAAGGACCCAAAAGAAGCTGGCTCGCGTTCTCGAGACGCGGCAGTTCCGACGCACCCACAGTCAGCAGTCGCGACCGACCGGAGCACGCCTGGTGGCGGCGACCCACAAGGATCCGCTCGGTCTCACTCATGCGTCGCTGTTGCAGACACCGCTGCACGAGCAGCTCGCCACCGCGATCCTCAAGCTCCCGTCCCTGCGCGACCGACCAGAAGACTTTGCCGGCCTATGCAACAAC
>JAOTZA010000426.1 GCA_029861655.1 Acidobacteriota bacterium
CCCAGATCGCGACGCCGCACGAAGACGTCATCGCCCCCCTCGTCCGGGATCACGAAGCCGGCTCCGCTCTCGATGGTCTGCAGCCGACCGATCACGAGCCCAAGGTCCTTTGGGACCCCGACCGCCCCACCCCGCACCCGGTAGAGCCTGCCCGCCCGGAGGAGGCCGCGCACGGAGTCGCGTAGCTCCGGGTAGTCGGCGTGGCCCACCCCGAGGGCCTGGGCGATCTCCTTGGGCTTGAGTGGCCGGGTGGCTTCGTCCGTCAGGTGCTGGATGACGTTGAAGGGATCGGTCGGCGGGGGTGCGTCGGAACGTCGATCCGAGGCGGATCGCTCTTTCGGGCGTGGCTTCTGCTTGGGCTGACGAGAGGCGCTGCTCCTGCCCCGGGGCGGCGGACGGCCTCGGCCGCGGCCGCCGGATCGCTTTCTGCTCAGATCGGCTTCGCCTCGTCGAGCAACAGGATCGGAATCCCGTCGTCCACCTCGTATCGCAGGCCGCACGCGCGACAGAGCAACGACTCCGCCTCGCCCTCGACCACGTGCTCGAGCTTCCCTCGACACTTGGGACAGACGAGGATTTCGAGGACTCGTTCTTCGAGGGGCATCAGTTCTCCTCCGCAGGGACCCGGAATCCGAGGACCCTAAGTTGGCCCGCCCGCTTGCGCCAGTTGGCGAGCACCTTCACGCGCAGCTCCAGGTACACCTTCTGGTCGAGAAAAGACTCGATCTTCGTCCTCGACCGCGAGCCGATGCTTCGGATCGTCTTGCCGCCCTTACCGACGACGATCCCCTTCTGCGACTCCCGCTCCACGAAGAGGATCGCCTCGATATACGTCGGCTTCCCTCCCCTGCGCTCCTTGAACTGTTCGACCTGTATAGCCACCGAGTACGGCACCTCCTGGTCGAGCTCTTCGAGACAGGTCTCACGGATCAGCTCCGCGACAAACTCGCGTACCGGGGCGGTGGAGAGATCTTCCACCGGGTAGTAGGGGGGCGAGATCGGGAGGCAGGAGAGGATGCCCTCCAGGAGCTCGGCCGTCCCCTCTCCACGGGGTGCGGTCGTGCGAAAAACGCCGTCCCATCCTGCCCCGCCCAGGCGTGCCTCGAGGTCCGCGATAACGGGTTCGGCGACGCGGTCACACTTATTGATGCACAACAACTTGCGGGCCTCAAGTGTGGCTCCGAAGTCGGCCGCCCACTCGATCGACGGCGCGAACCCGGCGTCGACGACCGCGACCACGAGATCCGCGTCGTCGAGCGCCGAAAGCGCTTCCTCCCGCATCGACCGTTGCAGCGTGTATCGTGGTTCGAGCAACCCGGGGGTGTCGATGAAGACGGCCTGATGGGCGTCATCCGAGTAGATGCCGAGGAGCCGGCGCTGCGTCGTCTGAGCCTTGGGTGTGACGATGCTGAGCCGCTCGCCGACGAGCGCATTCAAAAGCGTGGACTTGCCGACGTTGGGCAGGCCCACCAGAGCCACGAAGCCCGCTCGGAACCCCGGCGCGATGGGCTCGGCGCTCGGTGCGGCGAGCCCGGGATCGATTTCCATGGGGCGGAATGTAGGGCGTGAGACACGGCCCCGCCGCGCCGGCCGCCGACCCCGCCACCGCGGGGAGCGAGAGCTCCCTCGTCGCCCCGGGATGCGAAAAACCCCCGTACGCCGGAGCGCACGGGGGCTTTCGATCTATAACAAGAAGTGCGAGTGACGTCAGGTTGGTCCTAGGTGCGTCTTCTTCCCCGTTCTCGAGCGAACTCTCGAACGCTTCTGAAGGCGCAGCTCCCTAGAAAGGAGGTGATCCAGCCGCAGGTTCCCCTACGGCTACCTTGTTACGACTTAGCGCCAGTCACTGAGTTTACCTTCGACAGCTCCCTCTCCGAAGAGTTAGGCCACTGGCTTCGGGTACCCCCAGCTTCCATCGCTTGACGGGCGGTGTGTACAAGGCCCGGGAACGTATTCACCGTAGTATGGCTGACCTACGATTACTAGCGATTCCGGCTTCACGGAGTCGAGTTGCAGACTCCGATCCGAACTTGGACCGGATTTTTGGGATTCGCTCCACCTCGCGGTATTGCTGCCCTTTGTTCCGGCCATTGTAGCACGTGTGTCGCCCTGGACATAAGGGCCATGATGACTTGACGTCATCCCCACCTTCCTCCGGTTTGTCACCGGCAGTCCCCCTAGAGTCCCCGGCATGATCCGCTGGCAACTAGGGGCGAGGGTTGCGCTCGTTGCGGGACTTAACCCAACATCTCACGACACGAGCTGACGACAGCCATGCAGCACCTGTGACGGCTCCCCGAAGGGTCCCCTCCTGTTTCCAAGAGAGTACCACCGACATGTCAAGCCCAGGTAAGGTTCTTCGCGTTGCTTCGAATTAAACCACATGCTCCACCGCTTGTGCGGGCCCCCGTCAATTCCTTTGAGTTTCAGCCTTGCGACCGTACTCCCCAGGCGGGGTACT
>JAOTZA010000124.1 GCA_029861655.1 Acidobacteriota bacterium
AATGGAGGCCAGAAAGAGAAACATGAACAAGCACCCAGACAAGATCCGTCTTCCTCTCGGTGTGGCCGTATTGGCCGTGGTGCTGTTCGTTTTGGGAGGCGTTGTCGCCACCGAGCCGAGCAAACCTACCGAGAACATCACCAGTCTCATCGTGCAAGGCACGAGCTTCGAAGCCGTAACCGCTGCGGTTGAAAACGTAGGCGGCGAAATCACGCACGGCTTGGCGATCATCGACGCCGTGGCCGCGGAGCTGACACCGACGCAGATCGCGTCCGTTGAAGAGCGGGCCGATGTCCGCATCTACGGCAATCCGACAGTCGAGGTCACCGGCAGGAGGGGCGGCGGCAAGAAGGGCGGCAAGGGGAACGAGCCCGACACCTTCTTCTCGAAGATGGTGGACGGGGATCTGGTGCAGGCCGAGGGATTCACCGGAAGGGGTGTGACGGTGGCGGTCCTCGACACCGGCCTCGAGCTCAAGATTTCGCTCAACAACAATTCTCTCGGCGACTACCGCGTGGTCGGACACTACGACGCGATCGCGAACGAGGAGTTGTCCTACACCGGTAGCGACGAGAATGGGCACGGGACCCACGTCGCGGCCGTGATTGCCAACAGCTCGAAGGGTGCCAGCTCGGGACAGTTCAACGGAATGGCTCCCGATGTCGAACTTGTGATGGTGCGTGCGTTCGACGCCGACGGTCGCGGCAACTACGCCGACGTGATCCGTGGCCTGGAGTGGGTCCGGGACAACCGCGTTGCCATGGGTATCCGAGTGCTGAACCTGTCCTTTAGCGCGCCGCCGCAGTCTCATTACTGGGACGACCCGCTGAACCAGGCGGTCATGCGACTGTGGCAGGAGGGCGTGGTGGTCGTGGCCTCGGCGGGGAATAGCGGTCCGGATCCGATGACCATCGGCGTTCCCGGAAACGTGCCCTACGTGATCACCGTCGGCGCCGTGACCGACAGCTACACTCCCGATGATCCGAGCGACGATCGACTGACCTCCTTCTCCTCTGCCGGACCGACGGTCGAGGGCTTTGTCAAGCCCGAGATCGTGGCCCCCGGCGGTCACGTCCTGAACATCATGGGCTGGGACACGATTGCCAGCGAGCACCCGGAGTTTCACGACAGCCAAGACCACTTCACGATGTCGGGCACCTCACAGGCAGCGGCGGTGGTGAGCGGCGCTGTCGCCCTGCTGCTCGAGGCCGAGCCGTGGATGACACCTGATCAGGTCAAGTCCCGGCTTATGGCCACAGCCCGGCCTGCCGTGAATCCGGATGGCACACTGGCCTACTCCGTCTTCCAGCAAGGTGCCGGTGTTGTCAACGCCTACGACGCCGTCTGGAACCTCGGTCAAGGTGAAAACTGCGAGAACGACTGTGACGGCAACGGGCCGAGCGCCAACCAGGGGCTCGACATCGACCTCGATGTCGCCGGCGTCTTGCATTACGGCGGCCGCGCCGACCAACATCCCGACGGTACCTACTACCTACGCGGTCTCGAGGGCGACGGCTATCTCTGGTCCGACGGCTATCTCTGGTCCGACGGCTATCTCTGGTCGGATGGGTATCTCTGGTCCGACGGCTATCTCTGGTCCGACGGGTTTCTCTGGTCCGACGGTTACCTTTGGAGCGACGCTCAGGTCTCCGGTTATCTGTGGTCGGACGCCTTCTCCTGGGCCGACGGGTTTCTCTGGAGTGACGGGTTCCTCTGGAGCGATACCGCTGCGGTTCCCGCGTCCACCAATGTCTGGGTGGACCAGGAATGACGCATCTGCGGAGCCGTTGACGTCGTCGAGCAGCTCGAGACGATCAACACCGCCCGCCTTGAGGTGCTCACCAGGGCGCGATCCCTGGGTGAGGACGATGGCTCGAATCGTCCCTGCGGTTGCTTCGTGGGTTGGGCACAGTGCACCCCTGGCACCGCGTTGTCCTGGGCGGACCGGTTAGACTTCCCCGCCTCCTCGCGGAAGCCGGAGAAGTATGTCCAAGCAACCAACCCAGGATTGGAGCGCTCACCGGGCCGTAGAGCGTCCGGTCGAGAAGTTCTCACCGCACGGTGATTACACGCTCGCCCTGGCGTACGCCAACGAATACCACGTGGGGATGTCATCGCTGGCGTTCCAGCGGGTCTACGAGCTGGTGCAGCGCACCCCGGGTTGGACCTGCGAGAGGTTTTTTGCCGATGGTTTGGGCGGCTTCAGCGTGCCGGTCTCGGTCGAGCTCGATACACCGCTCGACGCGTTTGGCGCCATCGCATTCTCGATCTCTTTTGAGGAGGACTATGTCCATTTCCTCGAGATGCTCATCCGCGCCGGGATTCCGCTGCGTCGGAGCCAGCGCAGCCCCAAGGACCCGGTGATCATTGTCGGCGGCTCGTGCGCGATGATCAATCCGCTGCCGCTCGCGGAGTTTGTCGATGTGTTTCCGCTCGGGGCGGCCGAGAACGTGCTGCCCGAGCTGCTTTCGGCCCTCGAGGAGGAAAACGATCGGCGGGCGATCGGCGAGCGGCTGGCGGCGAGGGAGGGCTTCTTCGTTCCCGAGTTTCATCGTCCCGAGGACGAAGCGGTGTTCAAGAAACTCGAGAAGCTCGAGCTCTCGGAAGAACAGATGCGCCGGCCCGGGGTTCTGCCGACAACGGCGATCGTCACCCCAAAGACCGAGTTCTCCGAGAAGTTCCTGGTCGAGATGTCGCGGGGCTGTCCCGAGAAATGCCGCTACTGCTGGGCAACCTTTGGCATGGGGCGGTTTCGCTGGCACCCGACCGAGTACATCCTGGAGTCGTTCGAGCGAGCGCGACCGGTGACCGACCAGCTGGGTTTTGTCGCCACCGCGGTGGGCGATCACCCCGAGATCGAGAAGATCCTGTGGAAGGGCAATGCGATGGGTTTTCGAACCTCGGTCTCCTCGGTCCGCATCCCGGCGGTGACCGAGGGAGTCCTGGCGGCGCTTCACGCCTCGGGGGATCGCGCCATCACCCTGGCACCCGAGACCGGGAGCGACGAGCTGCGAGTCAAGCTCAACAAACCGCTATCGAACGAACTGCTGCTCGAGAAGGTCCGACTGATCTTTCGACAGGGAATGACCCAGCTCAAGCTCTATTTCATTATCGGGCTCCCGGGCGAGACGGATGCCGATGTCGAGGCGATTCTCGACCTCGCCGATCGCTGCCGCCGGATCATGCTCGAAGAGCTCACACCCTCCGGGGTGATCGGTCACGTTCACCTGGGGGCGAACATCCTGGTGCCCAAGCCCTATACCGCCTATCAGCGCCAAACGATGGAAGAGCCGCGGGTTCTCAAGAAACGAATCGCCCTTCTAAAGCGCGGGGTCGCGGCGCTCCCGAATGTGTCGCTGGGAACGATGTCGATTCGCCAGGCGATGTGGCAGAGCTACATCACCAAAGCCGGGTCCGACGCCGCCGAGGTTCTCGAGGCAGCGGCCCGGGGCGAGACGATCGCCTCTCTCCTGCGTCGATTCGATGAGCGGATCCACCCGGAGGTCTTTGGGCGTCGAGACGGAAGACGGGGCGGCGGTCCGGGCGGCCGGCTCAGGTGGCAGTTTCTGAAGACCGGTTAGGCTACGGGAACGCTAACGGCCTTCTTCTTCGGGGGTGATGTCTTTGACCGGTGGTTTGCCAGGAGGCACCGCGTCCTCTTTCATGCTTCCCAGAAGGAGCGTTGCCAGCCCCAGCAGAATCTCATCGGCGAACGGAATCAGGTCCGGGACGATGAGGTCGAGGACAAAGAGAATCAGGGCGACGGTGAAAAGCTGCGGGAACTTGAGCCGTGAGGCAAACCGGGTCAAGAGCGTGCGGCCGGCAGCTTTGACTTCGTCGGACATCGAACCCTCATCATAATCGATCGGCCCTCTTTTCTTCGAGCTCGGCGAGGGTTTGGGGCCAGTCTTTCTTGAGCAATTTGGAGAGAACACGGTCCGCCAGGAGCCGGCCGCCCGTTTGACATCCGGCGCAGTAGTTGGCTTCCGACTCGGCGTAGAGGATTCTCTGAATCGGGGCGCCACAGACGGGGCAGGGCTTGCCATAGCGCCCGTGAACCGCCATTCCCTCGCGAAAAGCGGTGACCTTCTTGGGGAAATCGTTTCCGACCTCCGCCAGAAGCTGCTCGGTCCAATCCTCGAGCACTTCGCGTGTCGCTTGGTAGAGAGACTCGATTTCGTGCTCCTGGAGGTTGCGGGTTCGGCGGAAAGGCGACAGCCGAGCACGATGGAGGATCTCGTCGGAGTAGGCGTTGCCGATACCCGAGAAGATGCGTGGATCGGTGAGGGCGCGCTTTAGGGTGTGGTTTTCGCGAACGAGCGTGGCGAGGAAGCTACCCAGATTGCCGGCCAGCACCTCGTGGCCCCCGGGATCGTGGGCCGTCAGCCCGTCTTCTCCGCGTACGACATAGAGCGACGCCCGTCTCTTGCTTCCCGCTTCGGTCAGAAGAAGGGTGCCGGTCGAGAAGTCAAAGGCCGCCAACCCGCGCCGGCCGGGAGGTTTGGCACCGCGTTCTTTCCACTGAAGACGACCGGCGATCATCAGATGGAGAACCAGAAGAACATCACCCTCGAGACAGAAAACAATGCGCTTTCCGAGTCGCCGGATCTCTGCGACTCGTTTTCCCGCCGCGGCTTCCAGTGGCGGGTCGACCGAGCGCAGAAGAAAAGGCTTCACCACGCGAATCCGCTCGCAGGTCCCACCGACGACACGCGGTCGAAGCGCGGCCAGATAGACCTCGATGTCGGGCAGCTCGGGCATTGGACTAAAAGTTAGTCGGCGGACAAGACGCTGGCGGGTTTTCCGTACCAACGCCCGAGGACCGCAAGGGCCGGTTTGCCCTGGGGCGTGAAGTCGATGTTTTGGCGAGCGCCGCGCGGCGAACGCCCCGGGTACCACTTCCAGATGTAGGAGCCGGCGAACCAGGGTTGGTCCCAGAAGGTCTCGAAGAACGCGCGGTATGCATTGGCCTGCGTCTCGAAGTCGACGAGGTCGGCTTCACCGCGCGCTATCCGGTCGGGCCAGGTCCAGGGATCGATAGCGGCATCCGGCGCGCTCCGGTAGCCAACCTCGGTAAAGAGGACCGGCCGGCCGCTTTTTCTCTGCACCGCGCGAATCGCCGGTAGGTGCCGCTGCCAGCCCACGCGGAGAGCCTCCACCGTTGGGTGCATCTGATCGCTGAGGGGAAAGTACGCTTGTATCCCAATGTAGTCGAGGCTCGCCCAGAAAGGCACATCCTCGAACTCGCGATACCAGTTGGCGGCATAAGTGAGTTTGCCCTTGTAGACCCTCCGAATCTCGGAGATCAACCGTTTCCACTCTTCAGGCCGTTTGGTCACCGTCTTGTGGAGCTCCGTACCGATGGCAAGAGCTTCTATGTTCAGTCCTTCGGCGAGCTGCGCATAGTGCAGGATGAACCGGCGGTAGCTCGAGAACCAGGTTTGCCAATCCTGGTCGCTCTTCATCTCGATGTCGCCGCGCCACTTGCCACCCGACAACCAGATGTGGGGCTTCAGGAGTGTTCGGATTCCTTGCTTGCGGGCCAGGCGGGTGGTCGTTTCGAGCCCGATGTCGCGCTCGCCCCAGAAGACCCGCCCTTCGGTGGCCAGGCGGATCTCGGGTGAATCGATCCGTTTCTGCCAGCCAAAAGGCGTCTGGACGATCCAATCGACCGAGTGCTCGGCCAACTCCTCCAAGTCGGCCTGGGTCACCTCGTCGCCGGCCACCCAGCTGACACCGCGGTGCTTGGCGTCATCTGACACCGGCGGACTGGGCACCCGCGGACTCGAGAGCGGTGGCTCATGCGCGTGGACTGTTTCCGATGCTGCTGTGACCCCTGCCGATCCGGCGCCAAAGACCGAGAGCAAGAGGATCGCCCGCAAAAACCACTGTCGGTTTTGCCGAGACCTTCCGTAGGTCATCGTTTGTCGCCATCGCCGACGCGGATGCGCACATCGAGAGCCTGCGCCTGGTTGCGTTCCGGCGCCGCCACGAAAGGGTTGATGTCGAGCTCGAGGATCCGTGGATGGTGCTCCGCGAGTTGAGCGACCTTGCGCAGTACCTCGACCAGTACTTCCAGATCCGCAGCGCTCTCGCCTCGGACTCCTTCGAGCAGCGGAAACCCACGGATGCCGCGAACCACCTCTTCGGCCTCGACGGCGCTCAGCGGAGTGACCCCAAAGCGGACGTCACGGAAGACCTCGACATAGCGACCACCCAGACCAAACATCACGATAGGGCCGAACCGCGAGTCGGTCGAGATCCCATAGATGACCTCGTGGCCCGGGCCGCCCATCCGCTGCACCAGGAAACCCTCCGGCGTGAAAGAACCCTCGGCCATGGCATCTTCGATCTGGAGAAGTACCGGCTCGACCGCCTCCTCGGTTTCGATTCCGAGCCGCACCGCGCCGATGTCACTCTTGTGGACGAGACCGGCGGCCTCGGCCTTGATCGCCACCGGAAAACCGACCTCGCGGGCCGCCGCCGCGACCCCCTCTCTCGTTGCCGCCCAGCGATACGGCGCCACCGGGATCCGGTAGTGTTCGAGCACCTGGAAAGCATCACGCGAAGGCAGATACCCCTCGTTCACGCGGGACAGGATCTCCTCGACGGCCTCGGTATCGACCGGGTAGGAGGGTCCCATCTCGACCTCCGGCTGGCGGCGCCAGGTGGCGTAGCGGTCGAGTTGTGCCAGCGCCCGCGAGGCAGACTCGGGGAATCGGTAGACGGGTGGCAGATCGGGCCGGCGTTTGACCTCGTCGTAGAACTCTTCGGTCGCCATCATCACCGCCAGAACGGGTTTGCCTTTCGAGGTCTTTGCGACTTCCCCGACGGCGTGGATCACGTCGATCGGGTTGGACAGGAGCGGTGTGACGTTGATGACCAGCACCATATCGACACCGTCGTCGTCGAGCAGTGCTTCGAGTCCTTTCGCATAGGACTCCTCGGTGGCCGAAGCGATCATGTCGACCGGATTTGCCAGACTGGCCTCCGCCGGCAAGAAGGCGCCAAGCCGAGTGCGGGTGTCTTCACCCAGCGAAGCGATCATGAGCCCCTGATTGACGCAGGCATCGGTGGCCATGATTGCCGGGCCGCCGGCGTTGGTCAGTATGGCCACCCGGTTTCCCGCTGGCAGTGGACAGTGGTCGAGTGCGCGGGCGACGTCGAAGAGCTCACCGATCGTGTTGGCACGCAAGACACCGCAGCGGGCGAGAAGCGCCGATACCGTGAGGTCGGGCCCGGCGATGGCTCCGGTGTGGCTGGTCGCCGCGCGGGCTCCTTCGGCGGTGCGTCCCGATTTGACGATCAGGATGGGTTTTTTGCGACCGACCCGCTTGGCGATCTGGGTGAACTTGCGGGGGTTTCCAAACGACTCGAGATACATGCAGATGACGCGGGTATCCTCGTCGTCTTCCAAGTACTCGACAAGGTCGTTGCCCGAAACGTCGGCCTTGTTACCCATGGATGTGAACTGGGTGAGACCGATTCCGAGGTCGGAGGCCGCATTCAAGATCGCCACACCGAGTGCACCCGATTGGCTGACGAAGCCGATCGATCCGCGGCGTGCCGGTGTGGGCGAGAACGTCGCGTTCATCGAGACCTCGGGGTCGGCGTTGATGACACCCATGCAATTGGGTCCGACCATACGAACACCGCCGGCTCGGACACGCTGGCGGAGCGTACGCTCGAGTTCGACTCCCTCCCCACCCGTTTCGGCAAAGCCGGCAGTAATGACGACAAGCCCGCCCACGCCGGTCTCGAGGCAGTCTTCGACGACTCCGAGCACGGCATCGCGAGGCACCATCACGATCGCCAGATCGACCGGGTCGGGAACCGAGGCGAGGTCGGGATAGGCCTTGAGCGAGTGGATGACACCGGCCTTCGGGTTGACCGGAAAGATTGTCCCCTGAAACTCTCCCTCGATCAGGTTATGGAGCAGTGCGAAGCCGATCGAATCACGTCGGCGCGACGCCCCAACGACGGCGATCGAACGCGGCGAGAAAATGAAGTCCAGAGGCCGGCCGGTCAAAACCCGAGGTGTCAAAACAAGGTACCGCTCGAACCCGCCGGCGGAGCGATGTTGAGATGCTCGTAGGCTCGGCGGGTGGCCACCCGGCCGCGCGGCGTACGCTGGAGAAACCCCTCCTGAATCAGAAAGGGCTCATACAGATCCTCGAGCGTTCCGCGGTCCTCGCCCACCGATGCGGCGATCGCCTGGATGCCGGCCGGACCGCCCCGGTACTGATCGATCAACGTCGTAAGGATCTTGCGGTCGACTTCGTCAAACCCCAGTTCATCGACTTCCAGAAGCTCGAGGGCCTTGCGGGCGCTCGAACGGTCGATCAGACCGTCGCCGTGAACTTGTGCGTAGTCGCGGACCCTCCTGAGCAGGCGGTTGGCGATCCGTGGGGTCCCGCGGCTGCGCGAGGCGATCTCCGAAGCGCCGCCGTCGTCGACCTCGATCTCGAGAAGCCGACCCGAGCGCCGAACGATCTCCGCCAGCTCTTTGGGCTGGTAGAAGTCCAGCCGGTGGACGATCCCGAAGCGCGCCCTGAGTGGAGCCGTGATGAGACCGGCACGCGTGGTGGCGCCGATCAAGGTGTAGGGTGGTAGGTCGATCTTCATCGTGCGGGCCGAGGGGCCCTGGCCGATTACCAGATCGAGTGCGAAGTCTTCGAGGGCCGGGTAGAGGATCTCCTCCACCGTCGGCCCCAGACGGTGGATCTCGTCGATGAAGAGAACCTCGCCCTTCTCGAGGTTGGTGAGAACCGCCGCAAGATCACCGGCGCGTTCCAGAACCGGGCCGGAGGTCGAACGCATTGTGGTGTTCATCTCGTGCGCCACGATGTGCGCGAGAGTGGTCTTGCCCAGACCAGGGGGGCCGAAAAGAAGCACGTGGTCGAGGCATTCGCGCCGCTCCCGCGCCGCTTGCAGGAAAACCTTGAGTTTCTCGACGATACGGGTCTGACCTACATACTCGTCGAGCGAGCGCGGCCTGAGAGAAAGCTCGACACCCAGGTCTTCGTTGTCGGCGGAACCGTCGAGCAGTGCTTTGTGATCGGCCATCGCGTCTATTGTAGGGCCCTCGACAGGAGCTTGAGCGA
>JAOTZA010000427.1 GCA_029861655.1 Acidobacteriota bacterium
GCACGGAGATGGTGATGCCGGGGGACAACGTGACGCTTTCGGTCGAGTTGATCGCCCCGATCGCGATGGAGAAGGGCGTTCGGTTTGCGATCCGCGAAGGCGGCCGCACGGTCGGCGCCGGTACTGTCACGGAGATCCTCGAATAGACGGGTGTCAACCACGAGACTCGAGAGGTAAAGATGGTCAACGAAAAGATACGCATCCGGCTCAAGGCGTTCGACTACCGCATTCTGGACGCTTCGACGACTGAGATCGTCGATACCGCGAGGCGCACCGGCGCTCGTTGCGTCGGGCCGATCCCGCTACCCACGAACATCGAGCGCTATACGGTCAACCGTGGCCCGCATGTCGACAAGAAATCGCGCGAGCAGTTCGAGATCCGCACCCACAAACGGCTGCTCGACATTTTTGAGCCGACAAGCCAGACGGTGGATGCACTGATGAAGCTGGAGCTTCCCGCCGGCGTCGATGTCGAAATCAAAGCGTTTGGCAAGTAGTTTTTGGAAGCAAGACGGAGTTTGAAATGGAAGGCTTACTCGGCAAGAAACTGGGGATGACCCAGATCTACTCGGACGAGGGACGGGTGATCCCGGTGACAGTGATCAAGGCTGGCCCGTGTCTGGTCGTTCAGCGCCGCGAGTCGCAGAACAACGGCTCCCACGCAGTGCAGCTGGGGCTGGTGGAAGACCGCGCGCCCAAACACGTGACAAAGCCCATGCTCGGGCACTTCGAAAAAGCCGGTGTGGCGCCGATGCGACGCCTCGAAGAGTTCACGGTCGAACCGGAGACCGAGTGGAAGGCGGGCGACCAAGTCAAAGCCTCCGTTTTTGCCGAAGACGAGTACGTTGACGTGGTCGCTACCTCGAAGGGCAAGGGTTTTCAAGGCGTCATGAAGCGCCACGGCCATAGTGGTGGTCGAGCCACCCACGGTTCGATGTTTCACCGCGCACCCGGCTCGGTCGGCCAGGCGTCTTACCCTTCACGGGTCTTCCCGGGCGTCAAGATGCCGGGCCGGATGGGTGGCAAGCGAGTCACCGTCAAGAACCTCAAGGTCGTCAAGGTCGACGAGGAGCGAAATCTTCTCTATCTACGGGGCTCCGTACCGGGCCCGCGCAACGGCTATCTCTCGATCCGGCGCGCCAAGAAGGGATAACGGGAGTTCGACCATGAAGATCGCAGTGAAAGACCTCAACAACAAGAAGGTCAAGGACATTGAGCTCCCCGAGTCGGTGTTCGACTACCCGTATCGCGAGCCGCTCATCCATGCGGCTGTGCGCGCACACCTGGCGGCCCGCCGAGCCGGTACCCACAAGACCAAGACGCGGCGGGAGGTGACTGGGTCGACTCGTAAACCCTACCGTCAGAAGGGCACTGGACGGGCGCGCGCGGGTGATGTCCGTTCACCGCTGTGGCGCAGCGGCGGCACGGTCCACGGCCCGCAGCCGCGCAACTACGAGCTAGGGCTCACGCCACGCGAGAAGCGAAACGCCCTCAAGTCGGCGCTGTCTCGCAAACTGGTCGAAAAGGGCATTCTGGTGGTTGACAACCTGACGCTCGACAACGAGAAGACGGCGGCGCTCGTCAAGCGGCTCGCGAAGCTCGGTGTCGACGGCAAGGCGCTGCTGGTCGACCGGCACGACAACGAAAACTTGGCGCTGGCATCGCGCAACAACCCGCGACTCAAGACGGTGGACGCCCTGGCCGTTACGGTCTATGACGTTGTTGATCGCCCCACCGTGGTCTGTAGTGAGGAGGCGTTGGGTCGCCTGTTGGAGGTGCTTTCGCGATGAGAGTACAAGAGATCATCCGTCGGCCTCTGATCACGGAGAAGTCGACGCAACTCAAGGACGAGAAGGGGATCGTGGCGTTCGAAGTCGATCCTCGCGCCAACAAGATCGAGATCAAGCGCGCCGTCGAGGCGCAGTTCAAGGTCAAGGTCGCCGAGGTTCGTGTCTTGCGAGTACACGGCAAGGTTCGGCGTCAGGGCCGCTTTGTGGGTCGCCAACCGGACTGGAAGAAGGCCTATGTCCGGCTCAAAGATGGCGAGAAACCGATCGAGTTCTTCGAAGGAGTGTAGGGGAAGCCGCCATGCCTAGCAGGAAACTCAAGCCCACCAACCCCGCCAGCCGTTTCTCGACGGTTCCGACCTTCGAGGAGTTGACCAAGAGCAAGCCGGAGAAGTCTCTGCTCGAAGGAAAGAAACGCACGGGAGGTCGTAACAACCGAGGTCGCATGACGGTGCGATTCCGGGGTGGTGCGCACAAGCGGCGTTACCGGATCGTCGACTTCCGGCGTGAGAAGAGCGGTGTGCCGGCGACGGTGAAGGCGGTCCAGTACGACCCCAACCGTTCGGCTCGGATCGCGCTGTTGCACTATGCCGACGGCGAGAAGCGCTACATCCTGTGGCCCAAGGGGCTCGACGTAGGAGCCGAGG
>JAOTZA010000125.1 GCA_029861655.1 Acidobacteriota bacterium
CGGCCACCGCAGCGCTCAGGAACCGGCCTCCGCCTCGGCGAGATGTCGGCGCACGGCTCCCTCGAGCCGGGTCAGTCCTGCGGCCAAGCCGATCTCCAGGGATTCTGCGGCACTCTTGTCGTCGGCGTGGAAGGCCTTGAGGGCGAAGAGCGCTCCGACACGGTTACCGCTGCCGCAATGAACCAAGGCCGGTCGCTCGGCTTCTTCGAGAGCGGTGGCAAACGCCAGCGCATTTTCAGCCGTCAAGGCGCCGGCGCCATCGATCGGTAGCCACAAATAGGAGAACCCCAGGGCTTCGACCTCGTCGCGCCCCGAGCCGGGCTCGCCGGCGGTTCTCAGATTGACCACGGTCTTGAAACCCATGTCGCGCGCCAGGGCTAGCTGCTCGGGCGAGGGCTGGCCGCCGCTGACCAGTCCTTCCAAGGGTTGACGGGCGTTGGGGAGCAGGTCGGTGTAGCTCACTTCAACCGTGACGGCGGGCAGCTCGAGCTCGGGAGCCACTTCGCTGCGGCAGGAAACAGCTACCAGGATTACGAGCAGTAGAGGGGTGAGGCGAGGAGCTTGCATTTGGCGATCCTAACCGATCCCCCTGGTAGAATCATCGCGGTTTCTGAACTCTGAACCGAGCTTATTCCTGTGCCTGAAGTCAAGATCTGCGATGTATCCCTGCGCGACGGGATGCAGATCCTCAACCGTCACGCCATCATTTCGATGGAGGCCCGCTTGCAGCTTGCCGAAGCCTTGATGCGGGCGGGGGTGCCGTATATTGAAGTCGGTTCCTTTGTAAACCCGCGTGTCGTGCCCGCAATGCGCGACACGGCCGAGCTTCTGGCCCGACTCCCTCCCTATGAAGGGCAGATCGCGGCTCTAGTTCCGACGCTCGAGTACTACAAACGACTTCGCGAGGCCCCGAGGGTGAACACCGTGGCGCTTTTTGTCGCCGCCTCCGAGGCCTATTCACAGGCGAATACGCGGATGAGCGTAGACGAGGCTCTCGACCGGTCCGCCGAGGTGGCGGCGGCCGCGGTCGGAGACGGCTACTGGCTCCGCGGTTATCTTTCCTATGCCTTTCGCGACAAGACGCTCCCTGGTGAAGTAATGCCGGCCGAGACGGTCGAGAAGATCTGCAAACGTCTCATCGAGATGGGCTGTGAGCGAGTGGCTCTCTCCGACACCGACGGGTTGGCGACGCCCAACGACATATCTCGCGTCGTCGATCACCTGGCCGGCCGCGTCGGTCTCGAAAAGATCGGCGTCCATCTACACGACCGTCGTGGCCTCGGCGTCACCAACGCCTACTCGGCGTATCAGGCGGGTGTGCGCACCTTCGATGCCTCGATCGCCGGGATCGGAGGTGCCATCACGGTAGCGCACTCCGTGGGAAACGTGGCGACCGAAGAACTTGTCTGTCTATTCGACAGTCTCGGTGTTTCAACAGGAATCGAAGTCGCTCCTTTGATCGAAGCCGGCTGCCGCGTATCTCAACTCGCCGACTTCGTGGGCGATTCGCCGCCGCCCTCCAAGATCATTCTCGACGAGATCGCCATGCGCCGCACCGAGATGGAAGAGAGCGTCGGGGCCGAGGGCGAGCTGACACTGCACGAACTGGTGAGCTCGCTCATCGGGTTGATCGGTCGTCATGGCGAAGACGAAGACATCTCTGTCGGAGCCCGCCTGGCGGATGCTCGGCGGCAGGTGAATCTCTTCTTGGAAGCGCCGACCAATCGAGGTGTCGTGGTTTTCAGCTTGTTTGCGATGCTGATCGCCGCCGGGGTCGCGGCGCTTTTTGTTCGGATTCTCCCGGTCGCCTGGGTGGCTCGGAGCGAAGTCATGGCCATCACGCTCGTTAGCCTCGGGATGGTCTTGCTGATTGGGCTGGCGCTGACGATGATCCAGGTTACCGGCGGGGTAAAGTTTCCGCGCGAGCTCACCACCGACGAGCGCGATATCGTTCGTGAAGCCATCGGAGACCTGGCTGCCGGCTTGAGGCCAAGTGCCGACTTCTCACGCCAGTTCGACGTCTGAGGACTTCTTTGGAAACGCCAAAACCAACGGATCGCCACGAAATCAGTTTTCACGAGAACGCCCGGGCCTTGGCGGTGCGTGAGATGCGCCGTTATGGAGAGCGGATCATCCGTGAATCGGTTGCCGCTGCCAAATCGCGCGACCACCCTCTGGTGCTGAAGCGAGATGTCGAATACGCCAGCCGGCTGTTGCGGACGGCGGGCCGGAATCGCGAGAACGTCTTTTTCCAGTTCATCGGCGCCGGCTTGCTGGGCGTCTTTGTGCAGGGTTTTGCCGCCGAGATCCTCAGTGGCGATCCCAACCCCTGGACAGCGGTGGTCTATGTCTTGATCGGCTTTGTCGGCATCTTCGGCGTGTTCTGGTCGCTTATTCGTTAGCCTGACCTTCTCACCAGCGTCCCTCCGATTTGGAGGGGCCTCGTCCTTTTTGATCCGGGCTTGAAGCGCCGTTGGACGCGACCTACTGTTCGAAAGTGCGCAACACTTCGAGCACCGCGTCGATATCGGCAGGCGTATGCGCCGCGGAGACCTGGAAGCGAATCTCCTCGTCGCCTTTGGGGACGACCGGGAAGTTGAGGCCGGTGGCGAGGATCCCGTTGTCGTAGAGATGGCGCACGAGGGCGGCGGTACGGGCGGTGTCGCGGACCATGAGTGGTACCACCGGGTGCTCGCCTGGGATGGTCTCGTAGCCGAGATCCACGAGCCCTTTCTCGAAGCGAGCGGTCATTGTCCGGAGGTGGTCCAGAAGGGCCCGGCCAAAAGCCGAGTCGACTATCTCGACCGCCTTGCAAGCCGCCGCCGCCTCACCGACGGTGATTGGGTTCGAGTAGATGTACATCGGTGCGGTTTCGCGAAGGTATCGGACCAGAGTCGAGCTGCCGGTGACATAGCCTCCGTTGACCCCGAACGCCTTTCCGAGTGTGCCCACCAGGATGTCGGCGGGTCCGCTTTCGGTGAACTCCTCGGTGCCGCGGCCGGTGGCGCCAAAGGCTCCGACGCCATGGGAGTCGTCTACAAGGACGACGACGTTCTCGGGGAACCGGTCGTCGAACCGTCGCGCCAAAGCCAGAATCTCAGCAAGCGGCGCCCAGTCGCCGCGCATGCTGAAGATCCCGTCGGTGACCAGGATCACCCGCTCGAACCCACCGGGGATCTCCTCGAGCTTACGCTCTAGGTCGGCCATATCGGAGTGTTTGTAGATCTGCTTTACCTTCGGCCGTGCCAACCGCATGGCGTTGATGATGCAGTTGTGGTTGAGCGCGTCGCTGACCACCGCCGTCGCGGGCGTAATCAGTGGTGCCAGAATGCCCACCATCGTGGCGTAGGCAGAGCTGAAGATCATTCCGGCTTGACGGCCATGGAAGGCCGCCAGCCGCCTCTCGAGCTCGACATGGGGACTGTAGGTACCGCTTATGAAGCGTACCGCCCCGGGGCCGGCGCCGAAAGCGCGAGTCGCCTCTTCCTCCGCGGCCACGATATCGCGACGCGCGGCCAGACCGAGGTAACCGTTCGAGTTCATGCGCAGGAACGGCCTGTCGCCTTCACCGGC
The DNA here is from genome assembly GCA_029861655.1 of Acidobacteriota bacterium. Taxonomy (GTDB): domain Bacteria; phylum Acidobacteriota; class Thermoanaerobaculia; order Multivoradales; family JAHEKO01; genus JAOTZA01. Next base: position 3,574 of record JAOTZA010000125.1, read on the forward strand.
GAGAAGAACTCTCGGCCCCGAGTCTTCGCCGGCCGCTAGGACTTCGACGACCTCTGTTTCTGCCCCCTTCGCCGTGCCTTTCTCCTCGAGCTCGGAGACGGCCCCGGCGAGAGCCGCTTCGAAGCGATCGCTCGGCATCTTTTTATCCTCCCTCGAGTCGCAGACGCAGTTTTTCCAGCATGTCTCGGGTGAGCGCGGTGAGGTCGTAGTCCGGCTTCCAATCCCATTCTTGCCGGGCAGCGCTATCGTCGATCGAGTCGGGCCAGGAGTCGGCGATCTCCTGGCGGACCGGATCGACCTCGTACTCGATCTTGAAGTCCGGAATGTGCGAGCGGATCTCCGCCGCGAGCTCCTCGGGAGTGAAGCTCATCGCCGTGACGTTGAAGGCGTTGCGGTGCAGGAGCCTCGCGGGGTCGGCTTCCATGACCTCGATGGCGGCCCGCACCGCATCCGGCATATACATCATGTCGAGCCGCGTTTCGGCCGCGAGAAAACAGCGGTAGTGCTGGTAACGGATAGCCTGATAGAAGATGGCGACCGCATAGTCGGTGGTGCCGCCACCCGGTGGTGCGACATGCGAGATGATCCCGGGGAAGCGGACGCCGCGCGCGTCCACCCCGAAACGCTTGTGGTAGTAGTCGCACAGCAGCTCGCCCGCTACCTTGGTGACCCCATACATGGTGGTCGGTCGTTGGCTGGTGTCCTGCGGGGTGTCGACCGACGGGGTGGTGGGGCCGAAGGCTCCGATCGAGCTCGGGAAGAAGATCGCACAGTTACTTTGCCGGGCGACTTCCAGGATCCGGTAGAGACCACCCATGTTGACATCCCAGGCGATCTGAGGCTTATCCTCGGCGATCGCCGAGAGGAGCGCCGCCAGATGAAAGATGGTGTCGATGTCGTGTCGCTGCACTGCTTCGCGGATACGAGCGAAGTTGGTGCAGTCGACGAACTCGAACGGTCCGTTGCCGGCCGCGCTCTCGGGCGGCATGCGGATGTCGGAGGCGACAACGTTGTCGACGCCATAGCGTTCTCGCAAAGCGGGCACGATCTCCGAGCCGATTTGCCCCAATGCTCCGGTGACGAGGATGCGTTTCAAGTCTCGGTAGTCCCTAAAGAAGGCCTGATGGTATCGCAGCGTCGGTGGGTGCCCATACACAGGTTTGGCATTCCCTGCAAAAGCCGTTTGCCGGTAGACTGGGTCTCGAGCCGAATGAGAATACCAGCGAGAAGGAGCCCGAGATGAGCAGACAAAGACGATGGAACCGAGGAGGTATCGGGTCGTGGGCTCTTTTGATGGCCGTGGCTCCGTTGACCGCCGGTGTGGTGTATGAGATCGAGGTCAAGGATCACCAGCAGTCACCGCCGAAAACGGAGTCAATCCAAGCCGCGGTCGAGGGACGCCACCTCAAGATGGGGATTGCCTCCGGAAGCCAGGGGGGCAAACAGGGCGAGATGATCTTCCGTGGCGATCGCCGCGAGATGGTCGTGATCGATCACGAAAAGCGGTCCTACCAGGTGATGAACGAGGAAACGATGCGGCAGATCGCCGGTCAGGTCAACGCCGCCATGTCCCAGATGCAGGAGGCCCTCAAGGACGTCCCCGAAGACAAACGAGCGATGCTCGAGCAGATGATGAAGCAGCGTATGCCGACGCAGACTCCGCCAAAACGTGCGCAGAGTGAGCTCGAGAGAACCGGCGAGCGTGCCACCCACAACGGCTATCCTTGCGTTAAGTATGTCGTCAGAAAAGACGGACGAAAGCTCCGAGAACTCTGGGTGACCGACTGGGACAATATCGAAGGTGGCAAGGACGTGGTGGGCGCCTTTGAGGACATGGCGGATTTCGTCCGCGAGTTGCTGGACTCCATTCCCAACATGGGCCCGGGTGGCCCGGAGTTTGGTGACAATGCCTTCGAACACATGAAAGATCTGGGTGGCTTCCCAGTGTTGACCCGGGAGTTCGACGAGGACGGGTCGCTCGAGGGGGAATCTACGTTGCGCTCGGCCAAGCGCCAGACGATTGATCCCGATGCCTTCGACCCGCCGACGGGTTACAAGCGACAGCAGATGTTCGACGGCCGGTAGCGCGGCCGGCTCTGTCGATACTCCGGCCGGGGCCTTCGCTCATTCGGTTACGGGGGGCGGCAGGTACCGTTCCCTGAGCGTCTTGAACCTCGGTTCCTCGCGGATCATGTCGAGGTTCGAGTCGTGCTCGAGCCAGTCGAGGTTGCTGAAACCAAGGGTAAGTGCCTCCTCCAGACATGCGACCGCCGCAGCTGCGTCGCCGGCCAGGGAGTAGATGCAGGCGAGGTTGTAAAGCGTCATCGGGTCGTCGCGATCGACAGACCGAGCCTTCGCCGCCAGGTCGCAGCCCCGCTCGATCTCACCAAGGGCGACGAGGCCATTGGCGGCCATGTAGAGGGCACGGGCGTTGTCCGGGTTGGCTTCGAGGTAGCGCTCGGCGGCGGTGATGCCCTTTCGTCTCGCCCCTAGGGCCTCTCTGGGTAGGTCGAGGTCGTCGTAGATCTGAGCCATTAGTAGCGATGCTTGAAAATCCTCCGGTCGAAGCTCGATTGCCCGCCGATACAGCTCTATTGCCTGCTCGGGTCGGCCGAAGGAAAAGCAGTGGCGTGCGAAGAAGTAGCAAGCGTCGAAGTCCTTTGGGTTGAGCTCGAGAGCTCGAGCAAAGGCCCGATCGGCGTCCTCGGCCCGCTGACCCAGGGAAAGCGCGACGCCACGAGCGGTGTGGACTGTTGGGGATTTTGGGTCCAACTCCAAAGCCTTGCGACTTGCTGCGAGCGCCATTGCGAGATGGACCGCGTTGCGCTGCGCGTTGGCGTAAAGGTAGGAACGGCAGTCGGCAATACCAGCGTAGGCGAGGGCGAAAGAGGGATCGAGAGCCACCGCGCCGGCGAACTTCTCGAGCGCGTGCTCGATCCCTCGGCGACCATACTCGTAGAAGTACTTTCTCCCCATGAGGTAGTGATCGTAGGCTCGGATCTCGCGAGTCGGGGAATGCCGGATAGCGCTCTTTTCAGTTGGGCTGAGGGTCACGCGCAGGGCATCGACGATGCGCTCGGCGATCTCCTCCTGGATGGCGAAGATGTCTGTTGCCGGCCTGTCGAAGCGCTTCGACCACAGGTCAAAGCCATTGGCGACGTCCACCAGTTCGGCGGTGATCCGCAACCGGTCGCCGGCGCGGCGCACACTGCCTTCGAGCACCGTGTTGACCGCCAGCCGCCGTCCGATCTCTTCGATGTTGCTGGCACGCCCCGAGAACTGGAACGACGAGGAGCGAGAGGCTACCCTCAAGTTCTCGACCCGGTTGAGGGCGTTGATAAGTTCCTCGGAGATTCCCTCGCAAAAGTAGTCCTGGTCCTGGTCCGGGCTCATATCGGCAAAAGGCAGGACCGCGATGGAGCTTTGTTCCCGAGGCGCCGAATCAGGTGCGCCCGCGATCGCTTCGAGCGAGCGAGCGAGATCGATCGAGGATTGCCATCGGTTTGCGGGTTTCTTCTCGAGACAGCGTCCAACCAGCCGGGAGAGATCCCTTGGGAGATCCGGCCTCGCCTGCTCGAGGGGAGTGACGCGGTCACGAAGGATCGAACAGATCAGGCCGGCGCCACTGTCTGCGCGGAACGGACGTGTGCCGGTGGCCATCTCGTACAACAAAACGCCCAGGGTGTAGATATCCGAGCGCCTGTCGGCGGGAACCGCTCGAACCTGTTCCGGAGACATGTACGGCAAGGTTCCGATCAAGAGGCCGTCTTCGGCGGTATCGAGGGTCTCGGTGTCGGGAATCTCGCCAGCGAGCCTGGAAAGGCCGAAGTCGAGGATCTTTACGCGTCCCTCGCGATCGATCATTACATTGCTGGGCTTCAAGTCGCGGTGGACAATGTCGCGCTCGTGGGCGGCTGCCAGAGCGTGAGTAAGCGGGATCGCCAGTTCAAAGAACTCGTCTGCAGGCAGGCCGCCGTCGGGAATCCGGCTGTCGAGAGTTTCGCCCTCCACCAACTCCATGGTCAGGAAACGATCACCGTCATGTTCTTCGACGGAGTAGATCGTGACGATGTTCGGATGGTTGAGTGCGGCAAGAGTCTTGGCCTCTTGCTCGAAGCGAGCCAGCCGGCCCGGGTCCCGCGCGACTTCCGATGGCAGGTGCTTGAGAGCGACTTCGCGACCGAGCCGGTTGTCACGCGCCAGATAAACCTCGGCCATCGCTCCTTTCCCGAGCTTGCGGAGGATGGAGTAATGCTTGAGCGAGCCTTCGATCATGGCCGGGTCACCGCGCTTCCCTTTTTGCGATGGTAGGTGCCCAATCGGAGACGAGCGCCACCCACGAGGGTAGTGTGATTAGGTGGCGACCAGAATCCCGGCGATGGTGGCGGTGATCCAGGAGGCAATGGCACCGCCCAGCATGGCCCGCAGACCGACACGTGCCAGGTCGCTCCTGCGCTCGGGGGCGATCGCCGCGATACCACCGATCTGGATACCGATCGACGAGAAGTTGGCGAAACCGCACAGGGCGTAGGTCGAGATGATCGTCGCCCGCGGTCCGATCACATCCTGGTCGATGTAGGTGCCGAGCTGACCATAGGCGACGAACTCATTGAGCGAGAGCTTGATCCCGAGCAGATTCCCCACTGCAGCGGCGTCTTCCCAGGGTACCCCCATGAGCCAGGCCAGCGGTTTGAGGACGTTGCCAAAGAAGGTCTGGAGAGAGCCCGGGAAGATGCCGGCAAACTCCTGGGTCACCGGCGACAGACCGCCGCTCGAGTAGGTTCGGAGATCGCCGCCGATCAAGCGCCCGTCGATCAGTGAGTCGAGAAAATTGAGGATGACATCGGCGACCGCGATCAGGGCGATAAAACCCAACAGCATGGCGCCGACGTTGACCGCCAGCTTGAGGCCGTCGGTGATTCCGTTTGACGCGGCCTCGATGACGTTGCCGCCGGCCTCGATGTCCGGAAGCTTGACGTCACCGGCGGTGGCGGAGTGTTCGAGCTCGGGGTAGATGATCTTGCCGATGACCAGGGCTGCCGGCGCCGACATGACGCTGGCCGCGATCAGGTGGCCGGCCGGCACCCCCATACCGATATATCCCGCGAGGACGCCGCCGGCGATGGTGGCAAAGCCGCCCACCATGATGGTCAGAAGTTCCGAGTTGGTCATCTTGCCGAGAAAAGGCTTGATCAGGAGCGGTGCCTCGGTCTGGCCGACAAAAACATTGGCCGAGCACGAGAGCGTTTCGGCACCCGATGTGCCGATCGTCCAGCGCATAAAGCGGGCCATGGTTTCGATGACCTTCTGCATGATCCCCAGGTAATAGAGAACGGCCATAAAGCCGCCAAAGAAGACGATTGTCGGCAACACCTTGAAGGCAAACAAGAAGCCGAGACCCTTTCCAGGATCGGCGAGGTCGCCAAAGAGAAACCGCGCGCCATAGTCGGAGAGAGTCAGAAAG
>JAOTZA010000429.1 GCA_029861655.1 Acidobacteriota bacterium
GAATCCCGGTGCCAGAAAGTCGGCGAACTGCATCTCGACCACCGGCTTGAGACCCAGAAGCGCGGCGCCGACACCACAGCCAACAATCGCGGATTCGGCCAGGGGTGTGTTGAGACACCGTTCGGCGCCAAAGCGCTTGGCCAGCCCACGGGTGACCCCAAAGGCACCGCCATAGCGGCCGCCGACGTCCTCGCCGAGAACAAATACCTCGGGATCCGCTTCCATGGTCTCGATCAGCGCCTGCCGCACCGCTTCGTCGTAGGACATCTTCTTGAGGCGCTTGGGATCCAGAGCGGCCTCGGGCGCCGCCTCGGCGACCGGTGTCGTTCGTTTTGCCTCGACACGGCGAAGATAGCTGTCCTGTTCGGGCCAGGGTGCCCGCCGGACCGTTTCGACCGCCGACGCGACTTCGCGCTCGATCTCGAGCGTGATGGCCTCGATCTCTTGCGCGCGGACTACACCGAGCTGCACGAGTCGGTTGCCGTAGAGGTCGATCGGGTCGTGGGCGCGCCAGACCTCTGCCTCGGCGCCAAACTCGTATCCGGCGACCCGGGCCGCCTCGCTGCCGTGAAAACGGTCGTCGTCGTGATGTGCATGGCCGCTCCGCCGGTAGGTCACGAGCTCGACCAGGGCCGGGCCTTCCCCGCGCCGCGCCCGCTCGGCGGCCCACGATACGCCCGCTGCGACCTCGTCCGGATCGTTACCAAAGAGCGTCACCCCCGGGATGCCGTAGCCGGTCGCCTTGAGCGCGAACCGATGGCAGGCGGATTGCTCGCTGACATGGGTGCCAAGAGCCCACTGGTTGTTCTCGACGACAAAGACCACATTGAGCCCTTGCACGGCGGCGAAGTTGACCGCTTCGTGCCACTCGCCCAGGCTCGAGCCTCCATCGCCGATAAAGGCGACGCACACACGATCCTGGCGGCGGAGCTTGAATCCATACGCGACGCCAACGAGCGTCTGTGCCGCGATCGCCAGCGGAGCCGCCGGCGGCAACACGCCCTGGCCAAAGTCTCCGGCATGAAGGTCGCGCCCGCCTACCGGTGTGCCAGCCTTCCCGGCCTGAACGAGAAGCGGATGGAGTGGGTCCGGCATGAACATCAGAAGGGCGCCGAGATCGCGAATCAACGGGCTGATGACATCGCCGTCGTAGTCCTCCGGGCCGGTCTCCGAGCTCGCGGCGGTCGCCCCATTCCCGGGCCGCCGCAGCCGCAGGGCCGCACCCACGATGGCCTCCTGGCCCGTCGATCGAAAGCCCTTCTGGGGCGACACATACCCCTGCCACTCGACCTTGGCGTCGCCAAAGGCGGCTTTCAGCCGATCGTCGACAAGGCGAGTCAACAGCATGGCGCGGAACATCTCGAGACGCTCGGCAGGAGTGATCGAGGCCTTGATCCGCCGGCGTTCGAAGAAGCCCGCCACGAGGACCTCGAGATCGGCGCGCCTCCAGGACACCGCCTTCTCATGGTCCACCGATGGGTAGAGCGGCTGGCCCGCGAGATCCTCGTGCGGCTGGTAGAGCGTCTCGATCTCGGCCAGAAGCGCTGTTTCGAGGTCCTCGTCTGACCCCGAGGTCGGAAGATCTGCGAGGCGAGGGTTGAGATCCGGCGCTTCGAGACTCAAGAACCCGTAGAGCTCTGTCAGCCCCCCGGGAACCGTCTCGCGTCCCCGATCCGCCCGATCCCCCGGATCCTGGTTCTCGCGGGTCTCCGCCTCTTGCTCCATGAAAGCAAAGTATACCCAGCCCCCCGACAGCCGGACCCCCAACTACGCTTCAGTCGACGAGCCGGCGGTGGACTCGCTCACCCAGAGCGGAGCAGACCTCATGGCTGATCGTGCCGGCCCACCGCGCCAGGGCCTCGACGCTATGAGGGTCGGCGGGGTCGGTGGAGAAGATCTCCACCTGGTCACCAATCTGGGCACCCTCGGCCGCTGTCAGATCGACGACGATCCAGTCCATAGAGACAGCTCCCAGCACCTCGGCATCGTACCCGGCGATCCGCACGATGGCGCCCGAGAATCCCTTTCGGTAGCCGTCCGCGTAACCGACCGGCACGAGACCCAACCGACCGCCACTCGAGAAAACATGACTCAGCCCATAGCCGGTGCCCTCGCCGGGTCGGGCTTGCTTTATTTGCGACAGGCGCGACACGAGCCGCAGGCAAGGGCGGAGCCCCGCCGCCGAACCGGCAGCGCCGTCCGCAGGGTCGTACCCATAGACCGCAAGACCCGGTCGCACTCGGTCGAGATGAGTCTCGGGTCGGCGCAGAACTGCAGCCGAGTTTGCCGAATGAAGGGTCAGCCCCCCGCGTCCGCCTGCTTTGTCGACCACAGACAGCAGGCGACTCAACTGGACGGGCACGAACGCGTCGTCCGGCTCTTTGGCATTCGCGAACTGGGTGTAAACGCCGGTCACCTCGATC
>JAOTZA010000428.1 GCA_029861655.1 Acidobacteriota bacterium
ACCAACGATCAGCTCGCCTACCGATTGGCCTTGGCCTACAGTCACCTCTGGTCGGAGCTCGCCGATCCGCAGGTAACGGTCAGCAATCGACCCAAGACCTAAGTCCGCGGAAATCCTGTCCCTCGACGAGGTGGTGCACCGATTAGGGGTTGGGGCAATGGAGTGAGGAGCTGAGAGAATCGGTGCGATGAAGACTCTCCCAGGAATTGCGCTTTCACTCGGTGCCGTCGTCGGCACTACCCTCGTAGGCGCTACCCTCGCGGCTATCGATGAGTCGTTCCCAGTGGGCCAGCTGCTCGAAGGCGTTGCCACCGTCCCGGACCCGACCCAGACCTACACCCTCTACCTGCCTTCTTCGTACGTGCCGGACCGGCGCTTTCCGGCGCTTTTGATCTTTGACCCCCGCGGCCGGGCGACGATGGCGGCCGAGCTGTTTCGCGAGGCGGCGGAGGAGCATCAGTGGATTCTCTTGAGCTCGAACGACACCCGGAGTGACGGTCCCATGGAGCCCAACGTCCGGGCGGTCAATGCCCTGTGGCCCGAGGTGCACGAGCGGTTCTCGACGGATCCGGAACGCATCTATGCGGCGGGTTTCTCGGGTGGTGCGATGTTGGCCTACGCCCTGGCCAGCAAGACCGGGGAACTCGCCGGCGTTATTGGTGCCGGCGGTCGGCTGGAAGCGGCGAACCGGAGCCAGCGAGTGACGTTCCCTCATTTCGCAGCGGTGGGAGACACGGACTTCAACTACAGCGAGATGCGGCTTATGGACTCGCTGCTCCAGAAATGGGGGGCTCCGCACCGACTGGAGGTTTTTGACGGTCCGCATGGCTGGATGCCTCAGGAGATCGCGCGCCGTGCGCTGGGGTGGATGGAAATCCAGGCGATGCGAAGCGATCTGCGCCCCGACGACACCGACCTGGTGACGCGGCTCTTCGAGGAGGAGCTCGCTCACGCAAGAGGGCTCGCGGGCTCGGGGTCGCAGCTCGAGGCCCTTCGGTCGCTCGAGTCCACCGTCGATGCATTCCTCGGACTGCATGACGCCGAGGCGGTCGATCGAGTCCGGAAGAAGGCTCATGAGCTGTCGGCGAGTCCGCTCGTCAACCAGGCACGCAAAGATGAGAAAAAGTGGGACGGTTTCGAGAAACGGTATTTCCGAAGCCTCGGATGGCTCGATGGCGCACTCAGTGGTTCCGGCATCGGCTCGGAAGATGCCTTGAGCGTGTCGGAGATTTCCGTCCGGTTGGATGTCCGCGGATTGCGCAAGAGCGCCAAGGAGGACTCGTACCGCGGCACGGTCGCCACACGAATTCTCGAAACGATCTTTACACGCTTCTCCTTCTATCGGATGCGGGCGCTCTTTGCCGCAGGAGACTTTCGGCAGGCGGCGACCGTTCTGTCGATTGCAACCGAGATCAAACCCGAGCGTCCGGACACCTGGTACAACCTCGCGTGCGCCCATGCCAGGTCGTCGAATTCGAAGAAAGCCCTGGATGCGCTCGCCAGGGCGGTGGATGCCGGGTTCAGCAACATCGGACTCCTCGAAAGCGACTCCGACCTCGAGTCGCTCAGGGAGAAGCCGGGTTATCTTGAGATCCGCGATCAACTGCGCTCGGCGAGCGGAGAATAGAACCGAGTTCGAGATCCAGCTCGAGTTTTTCGGAGACGTCGATCCGGCAGTTCTTGAACTCGTGGGCGGTAAGGCCCATGGCTTCAGCTTCGAAGACTCGCAACACGAGACCCTTGAGGCGGGTTTTGATCCGCCGGCGAAGGCCCCGTTCGACAAACGGGAAAACCAGATACAAGATCTGCACAACAAAGAACCCGAGAGCGCCAACGAGGGAGACGAGCGCGCCCCAGAGAGGCTGCCGTTCGCCGGCCCGGGTGTCTTGTGCGTGTGGGTTCTTGGGTCTTGCGCCGATCAACCCGCGCGCCATTTCATCGATGACGGAATCGCTCACGGCGTCCACTGCGGGTGCGGCAGAGAGGAGTGTCAGCGCTTCGTCGAGCTGGCCGGAATGGATCGCCAGCATCTCGAGTTTTGGCAGCTCCTGCCCCTCGAAAAAGAGCTCGTCCAGATACACATTGCTGTCCTTGCGGCTCGTGCTATTGAGTGCCGTCGAGACACCGCCCAGTAGCGCCATGGCGCCGACGCCGCCTAACACCCACCGGGCTCCAGCTCCAGAAACGCAGAGCCGGCTGCCGGCTGCTTTGCGCTCGAGATGGTCGTTTTCTCCGGGCCACCAGTTCCAGTAGGGAGGTTCGTAAGAACGCCAAACGGCTCCCTCGAGCTCGGTGTCTTTGAGTTCTTTGGCGAGCCTCGAACAGAAGTTGTCTCGGTTTTCGCTCGGGTGGTACCAAGAGCCCTCGCCGTCGACAGGCTGGTCGGCAAACGTGCCGTGGATGATGAGGACGTAGTGTGTTTC
>JAOTZA010000430.1 GCA_029861655.1 Acidobacteriota bacterium
TGTCGGGTCCTTTCCCGAGAAGGCCCCTCCGCCATGGCTGCCGACGCCGCCATAGGTGTCGACGATGATCTTGCGACCGGTCAGTCCGCAATCACCTTTTGGCCCGCCGGTGACAAACCGGCCGGTTGGGTTGACATGAAAGATGGTCTCGGCATCGAGAAGCTGCGCCGGAATCGTCGGTCGGATGATCTTGTCGATGACCCGTTCGGTCAGCGTCTCGTTGGTGACATCGGGGTCGTGCTGGGTCGAAATCACCACGGTGTCCACCCGTGTCGGCATGCCGTCTTCTCCATAAGCCACCGTGACTTGGCTCTTCCCATCCGGCCGCAGCCCTTGGACATCCCCGGATCGCCTCGCATCTGCCAGCTTCTTGCTGAGCTTGTGGGCAAGAGTGATGGGTAGCGGCATGAGCTCTGGTGTTTCACGGCAGGCGTAGCCGAACATCAGCCCTTGATCCCCTGCTCCACCCGTATCGACACCCCTTGCGATGTCTTTCGACTGCTTGTCGATCGAGTTGAGCACCGAGCAGTTATCGCAGTCAAAACCGTACTCGGGGTCTGTGTAACCGATCTCTTTGATGGTTTTTCGCGCGAGTGCGGAGTGTTGGATGTCCGAGTTGGTGGTGATCTCGCCGGCGATCAGTACCAAGCCGGTAGAAACCAGGGTCTCACAGGCGACCCGGCTCTCAGGATCCCCGGCCAGAGCGGCGTCCAGCACCGCATCCGAGATCTGGTCGGCGACCTTGTCGGGGTGTCCCTCGGTGACCGATTCTGAAGAAAACAAGCGTACTTCTCTATTCATCTTGATGTCCGATTCGAAAGGTGAATGGGGGCTGTCCAGGGACAACTCCGCTGGCTAAACGAGTCGAAAGAGTAGCAGAAACCGAACCCGGCTTCTACTGCCGGGCACCACTCTCGAGGATGCCGTAAAACAGCGTCGACAAGGCGTGAACGGTGGAAAGTGCGACCGCGCTACGACGCGTTTCGAGGCGCCCGGTTAGCGAACTGAGCATTCCACCTCGACGGCGTTTCCCCGGCACCGTGAATAACGTACCCGCTCGTTTTCCTGAACCGCCCCCTTCGACGCTTCGCCAGAGCTCCTCGGGAAGCTGCTGGGAACCGCTGGCACCCCAGGCTTCGCCTCCTGGCCCCAGCACGACCGTCCAGCAGCGGATAAAGACACGTCGGTCGTCTCCGCTTGTCACCGTCTGGAGTCCCCCCGAGGATGCAACATGAAAGAGATGTTGTTCGCCCAGGTGCTCGCGTAGGAGTGCACACCGCCGACGTGCCGACTCGAGTGTGGCTTCGTCGCTCACCGGCAGACCGCTCCTCTCCGCCTCATCCGGCTGCGGCACGACGCCAACCGTTACCGGGCGCCCCAGGGCTTCGCGAAAATACCGAAGAAACCCCTCGCGCACTCCAAGCAGGACCTCGGTATTGTCCCCCGCCACGGCAACGTCGATACGGCGGCGATTCCAGAAGGCCGTGAGATCGTGGTGAGATTCCTGCACGGACTGCTACGCTTCGAACCTGATGACGATCGTCAGCCGGGAAAACCAGCGGCTCAAGGATATTCGGCGACTCAAGACCTGTAAAGAAGAGGACCGAGCGCTCTTGGAGGGCCCTCATCTCATCGCGGAAGCGGCCACAGAAGGCGTCCAGTTGGACTTCGTCCTCGGGACTCCCGACTTTCTGGCGAGCGAGGCCGGTCGCAAGCTTTCGGCCTCGCTTTCAGAAGCACCCATCCCGGTAGAAGCGAGGCTTCTGGAGGAGGTTGCCGACGCCGACAGCCCGAGAGGAGTCGTCGCGGCCGCAAGGCTTCCCAAGACCGATCTTGATTGCCTTCCTACCCGGCTCATCGGGCCCCTGGTGTTCGCGGAGGGTCTTCAGAATCCTGGAAACCTTGGCGCTCTTGCCCGGTCCGCCGAGGCCGCCGGCGCCTGCGGATTGGCACTCGAGTCCGGCCGGCACGGCTCGGCGCGCCCCTACCACCCGCGTGCGCTGCGCGGTTCGGCAGGAAGCCTGTTGCGTCTCTCCGTGGCGACCGATGTCTCGATCGAACAGCTGCGCGACCGCTACGCAGACCAGCGGCCGCGAGCGGTCGCCCTGGTCCCTGCCGGCGGCGAAGATCTCTACGCGGTCGATCTGGCGGGCGCCTTGATCTTGGTCGTCGGCGCAGAGGGCGCAGGCCTCTCGCCGGGCACTGAAGAAGCGTGCGATGACCGCGTCACCATCCCGCTCGGCGGTTCCGTTGAATCCCTCAACACGGCGGTCGCAGCAGCGGTGGTTCTCTTCGAGGTGCGGCGCCGAAATCAAGCGTAGCAAGCGCGGGCGTCGATTGCGGAGTCTCCGCAGGGGACGGCGCGAGCTCTGTCGGAACGGCCGGCTTGCGGCAGCCCGGTCGAACGCCCGGCTGGAA
>JAOTZA010000431.1 GCA_029861655.1 Acidobacteriota bacterium
GTCGCGAGGGAAACTCAACCCGTGGCTCCACCAACGGTCGAGGAGGATCCGGTAGATCAGCGAAATGCCGCAGAGCGCCCCGAACCCCGGCGTTCGATCACGCCTGCTCCCGCACAAGAGGCCGAAACGCCCCAACCGGTGGCAGTCCGTCGAAAGGAAGAGCCAGCAACGCAACCCGCCCTTGAGGAGCGCGTTTTTGTCGGCGAGGCCGAGGTGGCGGGCGGAGTCGTTCGATTGGAGGGAATCGCCTGGTCTAGCGACCGTCCTTTCGCGCTCGTCAACGGTCGAGTCGTCGGCGCCGGTGACCACATCGAGTCACTCACCATCACAAAAGTCGAGAGACGCCGGATCCTCTTGCAGGACGATGGTGGATCGACCTATGTGCTGCAGCTCCGTTGACGCCTACAGGGCCGGCGTTAGTCGCTCCGCTCGCTGCGGATCTTCCACGCTCCAGCCTCGCGTACCAGCTCCAACGTCTTGTTGACGGTGTCGGAATAGGTTTCTGATCGGTAGGCCTGGGTAAAACGGACCACCGCCTTGTCGGCACTCTGGGAGATCGTCTCGAAGCCGGTCACCGCGATCCGAATACGGGTGGGAGCCAGCAGCCGGCTCCTGCGGGTAGCTCGCCACTGCTCGAGAGAGCCCTCCGAGGCTGGAACAAAGCTGCGACTGTAGGACGAGAGATACGAATCGACATCTTGACGAGACCAGGCATTCGCCCAGTTTCTGACCACTTCTTGGAGAGCGTCGGCAGCCCCCGGTGCGATCAGAGCCTCTTCGGTCCTCGTCGGTTTCTCCGCGGCACGAGACGCCACCGTCCGTGTGTCGCGTAACGCGGTCGACTCTCCCGCGGTTGAAACCGCGGACTCGGCCACCGCGGGAGCGCTTGGGGGCTCGCCAACGTCGTTCACAGCGGCCGTCGGTGTTTCCGAGCCTTCCGGCTCGACCTCACCCCGACCGCGCAACCACCAGTGCCCGAGAAAGGCTAGAGACACGACAAGAAAACCCGCGACCAACGGCACCCAACTGACGGTCGCGCCGGGGGCCGCATGCTGGCCGGCGTCGTCCTCCGGCAGCTTGTCGTCTTGCGCCTCGTGCAAGTCAAACGGCTTGCGATCCTCAGGCAGTTCATTGCGCACCATCCACCGGATCAACCGGCGGCTCTCGCGGTCGAGCTCGAGGAATTCGATTCCCATTCCCGCCGGCCGGTCTTTTCCAAAACCCCCCTCGCGAGACCACACCACCCAACCCTTGCCGCGAATCAGGGGCAACCCATCCTCAAGCTTGAACTCGAAGTCGACCGGAGTGCCGGCCGGTTGTGGCTCGCTCGAGCGCACGAACATGCCGGTCATCGACAGATTCTCGGAGTACTCCGCCGCGAACCACTCGAAGCTGGTGAAGCGAAGCAGAATCCTACGGTCCAGAGGAATCCTCTTGGACTCGAGCGGGACCGGCCGTTTCGATTTCAGCGTCATCTCGTAGTGCGACTTCATGTTACCAGCTACCGCTCGTAGCCGTGGCTATAATCACCGCCGCGGAAGAGCGTTTTGATCATGGGTCGGCCGAAGAAAGAGCGTCACAAGAAGGGTAAGAAACGGAAGCCGCCCAAGCCGCGCCTGTCCGACTCGGCGGATCGCTACGCGTTGTACCAGCAGGCGGTGCAATCGCCACCAGCGGACATCGAATTCTTCACGCGTGTTTTCGCCGATCTTCGAGGTAGGACACCGATCAGGCTTCGAGAGGACTTCTGCGGTACTGCCTTGATGAGCTGCGAGTGGGTCGGCAGTGATCCCACACGCCGCGCTATCGGCGTAGATCTCGACGCCCCGACCCTGGCGCGCTCCTGGGACCTGAACCAGAGCCGACTCAGCGACGCAGAACGACGACGGCTGTCACTCGTCTGTGCGGACGTACGAGACCTCGCGGAGACCCGAGCCGACATGACCTGTGCCATGAACTTCAGCTTCTGCGTCTTCAAACAACGCCCCGAGCTGCTTCGCTACTTTGAGGTCGCGTTCCACGGACTGGCCGACGAAGGGGTGTTTGTCTGCGAGCTCTACGGAGGCACCGAGGCGATTATCGAGTTCGAAGAAGAGCGTGAAGTCGACGGCTTCACTTTTCGTTGGCAACAGGAAACCTACAACCCCATCAGTAACGAAACACTGTGCCATATCCACTTCGATATGGCGGACGGGTCGAAGATCAAGCGCGCCTTCACCTATGACTGGCGGCTGTGGACGGTTCCCGAGGTGCGGGAGATTCTGGAAGAGGCTGGATTCGCCTCGAGCCGCGTCTTCTGGGAGCAGGTCGACGACGACGGCGATGGCACCGGCGAGTACACGGCAACCGACGTAGAAGAGAACCAGGAAGGATGGCTCGTCTACATTGTCGCGGCAAAGTGAGCTGCCGACCACC
>JAOTZA010000432.1 GCA_029861655.1 Acidobacteriota bacterium
GAAGGGGTTTCTGGATCTCTTCTACCGGCTGTTTCTCGAGTCGTCCCCCAAGGTGCGGGAGAAGTTTGCCGATACCGATTTCGAGCGACAGAAGACGGCGCTTCGAGCTTCGTTCATTCTGATGCGGCTGGTGGCGGCAGACAATGGAGTGGGAGCGGACAAGCACCTGAAAGAGCTAGCCGTCCGCCACAGCTCGGCCGACCTGAACATCGGCGCCGAGCTCTACGACTTGTGGCTCGACAGCCTGATCTCCGCGGTCGAGAGCTACGACCCCGAATTCGACGACGAGATCGGAGAGGCCTGGGAAAAGGTGATGGGGGTGGGGATTCGTTACCTGCTGTCCCACTACCACCCGTCAGCCGCTGTCTAGCTTCGCGGTTCCCTGCCTGGTTGTCGCGGGGGACGGTCCGCAAATCAAGAAAGAGGGCAGCTTTCGGACTACGAGAGACCGAGAAGACGGGGCAGGTCTTCCTCGACCGCGGCCTCGGCGGCGTCCTGGCTCCTACCCAGGGCGATGACGTCGAGTTTGCCAAACACATCTAGCGGGCCGACGTTGTAGAAGACAAAGCGCCCCTTGCCCGTCTTTGGGTCGAAGAGATCCTCGCCGACGGCCGCGAGGATGTCGCCGATGGGTGCTCCGACCAGACCGGGGTTGACAAAGTCCTGGGCGCGGTAAGGGGGCCGGGGGTTGCCGGCCGGTCGGTTGTCCTGCCGTTCGAGCAACCGGTCGAGCAAGGCCATCGGCGTTGACGTACCACCCCAGCGGCCGTTGCATTCGACAAACCGAATGGCGAAGTCGTCCGAGACGTTGCCGACGACCAGAAAGTCGAACGAGCACCGCCCGACATAGCCGAGCGCTTGAAGACCGGCGGCGACTTTCAGGGAGGCGGCCCCGAGTCGGTCGTTCACTTTGTCGGGCAAGGTCGACGGGCGCGAGCCGACAAAGACACGGCGCTCGCCGCGCAGCAGTTGCTCGTAGATTCCGTCGAGCCGCGGCAGCCCCAAGCCGGTGGGTGGGATCCACAGCTGAGTCGAAGGTGAGAGATCGGTATCTTCCCAGGCGACCGCAAGCACCTCTTCGCGGCCGTCCCATTCGGTGCGGTCGAGAAAGGCTCGCACCTCGACCTCGAGCTCGCCCGAGTCGAACGCGGTGATCGAGTCTGCCTCGAAGACGGCGTTGCCCATCGCGGAGGCACATCGGAGCCGCTTCAAGGCCACCCGCCGGTGTCGAGTCGCGAGCTCGGTGAGATTGCGGGCGAGAGTGTCCGGAGCGGCCCCGCGAAGAGTCTCCACGATGTATTCGGTACCGAGAACCCGGGTGACAACTTCTCCAAAGGTCGCCTTGTCGTTGGCGATCCAAGTCACAGGGGGCGGCGGCGCCAGGACACCTACGGGTTGTCCGCTCGTACCGGCGATCTTTCGCGCGAGCTCCCAGACCGCTTGGATCCCCATGTAGGGATGGAGGACCATTCCGCCCGCTTCTCGGGCTCGGGAGGCCAATCGAGAGAAGACCTTGCCACGAGAACACGAGTGCGCCACCGTGAGCGGATTGCCGTCGCCGGGAGCAAAGACGTACTCGGACTGTCCGAGTTTGAGCTTTTCGCGGCAGTAGTCCTCGTAGACCTCGCTTTGCGCCGTGCCGGCGGCGAAAAGGTCTCCGTCGCCGGCTCGTAGCCGCGCGCGATGCTGGTACTCCTCGACACCTTCGATGTCGACGAGAAACGGAATTGCCGAAACGTCATCGAGATTCAGAACCGGCAACCCGGCAAGCGAGCTGTGCCAGGCAAGCGACTGGTAGGCGTCGAGCTCCTGCCGGTTCTGCTTCTCGACGAGAGGCCCGACGGCCGTCCGTGCCAGTTCGAGATCCTTTGCGAGAGGGGGTTCCCCCTGCCCAACCTTAACGCTTCGTCGGGTGTAGCGGTCGACCTCCGTGTCGACCGTGGGGTGGTGTACACGGTAGACGGTCGAGACCATCGCCGATGGCTCGACCGCTACAAGGGCTCCACGGTGTCCGCCTTCTCCGTCGGCAACCTGGCATGCCGGAGGTTGTCGCGGCCTCGAGAATCCACGGTCGACGTAGGTGCCGGGAACCTAGTTTGCACTTGGGCTCCGGCAGCGCTGGAGGATGTGTTTCTCCCGCCGCTTGGAGTTGTTGATCAGCTCGAAAAAGTTCGTCACATATCGAAGAGCGCGTTGTCGGGTCTTGGGATGCGGCAATGAAGCGTCGTTGAAAAGCTCTTCGATGAGCGGTCGTCTCTGGTTGAAGAGTTCGACCGCGGCGGGGAGACTGTCGTTATGGACGCAAAACCCCCGGTACCGGCGTTGCCGCACGTTTCGCAACTTGACTGTTGAGCTGGGCTGCGAGTACGGGGCGTCCACCAACCCGGCCTGGTCGAAGTCGAAAGGCA
>JAOTZA010000126.1 GCA_029861655.1 Acidobacteriota bacterium
TCCTGACGGCCGTCTTTATCGCCGCTACCATGTGGGTCGTTTCTCGTGGAGTCGGCGAAGGGATCGAGAAAGTGGCTCGAATCCTCATGCCGGCCCTCTTTGGCATCCTCATTCTCCTTCTGGTGAGCGCTCTCTCCATGAAGGGATCGAAGGAAGCTCTTTCGTTCATTCTCAACCCCGATTTTGGGCGCCTCGAGCCCCGCGGCATCTTGGAGGCCCTGGGCCACAGCTTCTTTACTCTGTCTCTTGGAATGGGTGCCATGATCACCTACGGCTCCTACCTCAGGAAACGCGATTCAGTCGTCAGATCGGCGACGATCGTCGTGCTGCTGGATACCGTCATCGCCATCGCGGCGACGGTGATCATGTTCTCGGTGATCTTCACCGTCCCCGAGATGAAGGAGCAGATCAGCAAGTCCACTGCCGGGATGCTGTTCATCACCCTGCCGCAGCTCTTCTACACCGCGGTGCCGCTCGGACGCCTGCTGGCTCCGCTCTTCTATGTCCTAGTAGGGTTCGCGGCTCTCACCTCAACGATCTCGCTTCTCGAAGTGGTGGTGAGCTACTTCATCGACGAGCGCAAGATGAGCCGCGGCCGCGCGACCACCCTGTGCGGCAGCGTGATTTTTGCGATCTCGGTGCTCTGCGGGCTATCGCTGGGAGCCTGGGAGAAGATCTCGAACTTCAGCCTGATCTACGCCGGCAGCCCCACCGCCAAGGTCGGTCTCTTTTCCCACCTCGACCACATCGCCTCGAATTGGCTCCTGCCGGTCGGTGGCTTCTTCATCACGTTCGGCGCCGGTTGGCTGATGACCCGCCAAGCGACAGAAGGCGAGTTGGTCGACGAAACAACGCCGCAGTGGTTCCACTACGGCGCTTGGCGCCTGTTTATCCGTTACATCGCCCCACTCGCCGTGGCCGCCATCATCATCGCGGTGATCACCGGCAAGGACTTCTCGTAGGGCCGCCCCGGGACCTGGTGGCATAGCGGCCAGGCAGCCCCCGAGAGTTCGCTCAGTTGGCTCCGCTGATATGCTGCGGGCATGTCTGCACCGCAACAAACACGTCCCACAACCCGCATCTCCTCGCCGGCCCGAGCGATCCTGACGGCCGGCGTCGTTACTCTTCTGGCCACCGCCCTCGTCCTCGCTCACGAGCAGGAGTTCGGCGAAGCGTTACCGGGAACCGGTCATGTCGGTGATCCGCTTCTACCGGTCGACGGACAGATCCTCGACTTCGCCGCCGAAAACGTCGCCATGCTCTCGTGGTTGACCCCCGAGGACATCTCGGGCGGGGTACAGCGCGCCAACGACGTCTGGGGCTATGTCTCGCCATCAGGCCGGGAATACGCCATCGTGGGCCTCCAGGCTGGGACCGCCTTTATCGAGGTCACCGATCCAATCAACCCGAAGGTCATCGAGATCATCCCCGGCGCCGAATCGATCTGGCGCGACATGGCGGTCTACAAGAGCTACGCCTACAGCGTCAACGAAACAGACGGCGGAATGCAGATCATCGACTTGTCGAGGATCGACCGCGGCAAGGTGAGGCTGCGCGGCAATCTCACCGCCGGCGGATTGAGCAGAGCTCACAACATCTCGATCAACGAGGACAGCGGCTTCGCCTACCTGAGCGGCTCGAATCTGGCCGACGGGGGCCTCGTGGCGATCGATCTGGCGAACCCGCTCGAACCCGTCCTCGAGACGGGAACCTGGCCCTTTGCCTACATCCACGACATGCAGGTGGTGAGTTACACCAAGGGCGGCAACGCGGGCCGCGAGATCGCCTTCGCGTTTGCCGCCGACACCGGAGTCCAGATCATCGATGTGACCAACAAGGCCAACCCGTTCACCGTGTCGACCGTCCGTTATCCGGGTATCGCCTACACCCACTCGGGTTGGCTCGATCGTAAGCGCAAGTTTCTTTTTGTCAACGATGAGCTCGATGAGCTCGACAGGACCGTCAACCAAACAACGACCTACGTCCTCAAGGTCAAGGATCTGGAGAACCCCCGCTTCGTGAAGGCCTTCAGCAACGGGATGGAGTCGATCGACCATAACTGTATGGTCGTTGGCAAGCGGCTCTACGAGGCCAACTACACGACCGGGCTCCGGGTCTTCGACGTCACAAAACCCAAGAAGGCGCGTGAGATGGCTCACTTCGATACCTACCCCGAGACCGACCACGCGGAGTTCGCCGGCGCCTGGGGTGTCTACGCCGCCTTGCCGAGTGGAGTCGTGCTGATCTCGGATGTTCAGCGCGGTCTGTTCGTTCTACTGCCACCGGAATAGAAAGAGCGGGCCCCCCGAGCGGCCCGCCCACTGTGTAGTCAGCTGTTTCCAGCCGGCGCCAGGCGCGGCGACGGAAGCGTACTGACAGGTACGCTGCGGAGTCCGAGCCTGCCGGGAACGCAGTAGATTCAGGTGCTGGTGTCGCCGGAGCTAGTCGCCCATCACCAGGTCACCAAGCCCGCCCAATATCGATCCCTCCCCCTTCCGCGCCCCGCCCGTTTGTGGTGCAGCCGCGTAGACCCGGCTTGCAAGGCGGCTGAAAGGAAGGGATTGGATCCAGATGGTCCCAGGCCCGGTCAGTGACGCATAAAACAGGCCTTCGCCGCCAAAGAGGGCGGTCTTGATGCCCTTGACCATCTGGATGTCGTAGGCGACGGTACTGTCGAAGGCGACGAGGCAGCCGGTGTCGAGACGAAGCGTCTCGCCGGCGACCAGCTCACGAGCCACCACGGTTCCGCCGGCATGGACAAAAGCGAGGCCGTCGCCATCGAGCTTCTGCAGGATAAAGCCCTCTCCGCCGAAGAAACCGGCTCCCAGGCGACGTTGGAGTGCGATACCCACCGAGATGCCCTTGGCGGCGCAGAGAAACGCATCTTTCTGGCAAAGCACGGAGCCGTGCTTGGCCAGGTCGAGCGGGATAATGCGGCCCGGGTAGGGAGACGCAAACGCGACGTCCTGGCGCTGGCCCGAGCTATTGCCAAAGAGGGTCATAAAGAGCGACTCACCGGTGAGCACACGTTTGCCTGCGCCCAAGAGCTTGCCCATAAAACCGCCGGCATCGCTATCCGCCGAGCCGTCCCCAAAGATCGTCTGCATTTCGATTCCCGGGTCCATATACATGAAGCTCCCGGCCTCCGCGATGCAGGCCTCCTGAGGATCGAGAGTGATCGAGACAAACTGCATCTCTTCGCCGACGATCTCGTAATCGATTTCGTGAGCACTACCCGAACCCGTCGGTGGCGGCGGTGGCGGCTTCGCCACACCGCCGAACTCCGGATGGCTGCCGATGGACTGCCACTCGGTCATTCCCTGTTTGAAAATATGAGCATCTTTCGCGACTTCACCGCTCGCGATCTTGCTCTCCACCTCCTGCTTGGTAAAAGGCCCCATCTGCTCACCGGAAACAGCGACATACCATTTCTTCCCTTCACTCATTGGTTCGGTCTCCTCCTCGATCGGATCAAAAGAAAGGACTACCGAGTGTAACGGAGTCTTGGCGGAGCGCGTGGTAAAGTCCGCCGAGATCTCGAGCGTGCGGCCGACCTGTCCTAGTTCGTGGACCGCGCCCAGGACACAATGAGAGAGTTGCTCCCGGGATTGTCTTCATAGAGGCCGGCGTTGGAAAAGTGGTAGACCGCCAAGCCCAGTCGCGAGCGGGAACCTACGCGGGCGGAGACCTCGACATTGGACCGGAACTCGACGAGACCACCAAGATCCTTTCCGTCTCCGTGCTCGTACAAGCTGACAGCAACCCCTGGCCCGATCGCCAACCGCTCACTGAAATGCCAGGCATATTGAGCGCCACCATAAGCCCAGAAGGAGCCTTGGTCGGTGCCGGCAAAACCACCAGCCCAGGAGAATCCCCGCCACGGACCGGCAATACGCACCTCGAGTCCTGCCTCGATGTCGGTCGGTTCCTGGTCGAAATTGTAGCTCCCGGCGTAGAAGATCCACTGCCGGCCATCCTCCGCCGCAAGCGGCAGGCTGGCCCCAGCAGCAACAACCAGCGCCACCACGAGAGTCGTAATCCGTCTACCGATGGGTGCCGTCACTTCTCGCACTCCTCAAAAGCTCTTTCCCAAGCCCCGAAACATACCAGAACCAGCTCCCGCCCAGCCAGGCAAGAAGGGATGATCCGATGACTGCGGGGCCGACCCAGGCAAGAACTCGGGCACGTCTCTATGTCGTTGCCACTTCGCACCTCGACACGCAGTGGCGTTGGACAGTCCGCGACGCGATCCGTGAGTTTCTCCCTTACACTTTGGACGAGAACTTCGCCCGTTTCGAGAAGTTCCCTTCCTATGTACTGAGCTTCGAAGGCGCGTTCCGCTACCAACTGCTCGAGGAGTACTACCCCGAGCGCTTCGAGCGTCTGCGCTCCCTCGTAGCGGCCGGCCGTTGGTTCCCGGCGGGCTCGATGTTGGATGCACCCGATGTCAACATCGTTTCACCGGAGTCTCTCATTCGGCACGTTCTCTACGGGAGCCACTATTTCGAGCAGCGATTCGGGACCACGGGGCTCGACGTGTTTCTTCCCGACTGCTTCGGGTTCTCGTGGAGTCTGCCTTCGATCGCCGCGCATTGCGGGCTCGAGGGCTTTTCATCCTCCAAGCTCGTGCGCTGGATGAAGGGCGCGAAAAAGCCCTTCGATCTAGGCGTCTGGGAGGGACCGGACGGCGCGAGGATTCTGTGTTCCATCCATCCGGGAGGGTACGGAGAGCGGCTGGAGGAGGAGCCCAGCCGTTCGATCGAGTGGCAGCAGCGAGTGGAGCGCGCGGGTGCGGCCACGGGTGTCTTTGTAGGCCATCGCTACTTCGGCGTCGGTGATCGCGGAGGCGCTGCCGACGAAGAGTCACTCGGCCGGCTGGAACGCTCGCTCTCCGATACTGGACCGCTCGAGATCATCCATGGAGGATCGGATCGACTGTTTCGTGACCTACCGGCCGAACAGATCGGACGCCTCCCGGTTCATTGCGACGAACTCCAGCTCCCCACTCACGGAACCGGTTGCTGGACCTCGCAGGCGGCAATGAAGCGCTGGAATCGTCGCTGCGAGCAGTTGGCAACGGCCACGGAGCGAGCGACCGCCCTGGCGGCGTGGCTCGGCGCAATCGTCTACCCCGTTGACATGATGCGTAGTATCTGGACGGGGTTTTTATGGCACCAGATGCACGACGACCTCACCGGGACCAGCATTCCAGAGGCCTATCGGCTGTCCTGGAACGACCAGCTCGTTGCAATCAACCGTCTCGAGACCGGCTTGACCGCCGCCGTCGGAGCTATCGCGAGGGGACTGGACACGCGAGGTGTCGAATCGAGCATACCGCTCGTCGTGTACAACCCATCGAGCGTTGGTCGCGAAGATCCGGTCGAAGCGGAGGTTCGGTTCGACGGACCGCCTCCACGGGCGATTCGGGTCGTCGACTCCGAGGGCCAAGAGGTCTTCAGCCAGATTGTTCAACGCAAGACCGATGCCCTGTCCATCGTCTTTCTCGCGGCCGTCGACTCCGTCGGCCTGACGGCGTTCTGGGTAGAACCCACTAGGGAGAAGCCACCCTGGTCTCCCGCCTCGGGGAGCCTGCGGATTTCCGAGTCCGGTCTCGAGAACCATTGCTACAGAGTCGACGTGTCCGCCGCGGGCGAAGTCACGTCGGTGTTCGACAAACGCCTCGGCTGCGAACTGCTGCAAGAGCCGCTGACCCTGGAATTGTTGCCGGACAGCTCACGACGATGGCCGGCCTGGGAGATCCTGTACCGAGACATTGCGGCCCGACCGGGGGCGTTCGGTGGGCACAGACAAATCAAGATCGAAGAGAACGGACCCGTCCGCGTCGTTCTCGGAATCGAGACACGCCATGGCCGGTCGCTTCTTCGTCAACGACTCCGGCTCTACTCGGGGAACGCCGATCAGGCGGCGGCGAGACTAGAAATCGAGTGTGATCTGGAATGGCGTACCCGGAGCCGGATTCTCAAGGCGTCGTTTCCCTTCGCCTTTGGCAACCCGACGGCGACCTATGACCTCGGCCTCGGTGCGATTCGGCGCGGCAACAACCACCGGCTCAAGTACGAAGTCCCGGCACAGCAGTGGGCGGACCTATCGGCGGTGGATGGAAGTCATGGTGTCTCGATTCTCAGCGACTCGAGATACGGCTGGGACAAACCAGACGACTCCACCCTGCGCCTGACCCTCGTCCGTTCACCCGGTGGCCGGCACAAGTTCCGTCACCAGCGCTACCAGGATCACGGTCGCCACCGGTTGACCTACGCAATCTTCTCGCACCCGGGGTCCTGGGCGCAGGCCGGATCCGCGGCCCAGGCGGAGCGTCTCAACCAACCGCTTCGGCCGTTTCAAACCGACCACCACAACGGACCCCTTGGTCGGTCCATCCGATTTGTCGAGGTCGAACCAAGCCAGGTGGCTGTGCGGGCGCTCAAACGCTCGGAAGACTCGGCTGACTGGATCGTCCGGTTGGCCGAAACCAGCGGACAACCGCGAGCAAACGTTCGCTTTTCCGCCGGTGCCGGTCTGCTCTCGGCGCGGGAAGTCGACGGCCGCGAGAGGCCACGCGGCACCGCCGACCTGAGCGGCGGTGGGCTTTCGACCCGGCTCGAGAGTTTCCAACCTCGGACCTTTGCGTTTGAGCTGGCGAGCCCCGAGACGCCCTTGCGACCACTCGAGACCCAAGCGCTCGAGCTACCCTTCGACCTCCAGGCAACCAGCTTTCACTCCCGGACAACGGCCCCGACGGTGGATTTCGACGGCAAAGGAAACAGCTTGCCAGGCGAGTTGCTGCCGGCCCGGATCAAATGCGGCGAAGTCGCCTTCTCGCTGGCCCGCGATGAGCGGGAGTCCGCGAACTGTGTCCGGCTCGAGGGTCAGCGGGTCGCGATTCCGCCGGGGTTCGATGTCGCCTATCTTCTCGCGGCAAGCGTCTCCGACGCCCCCCGTCGGGTCGAGTTCCGGGTGGAGAATCAACCCGTGTCCGTCACCCTCGATCCCTACTCGGGATTCATCGGTCAACGCAATCGTTGGCCGGAAATCCACGGCTTCCGCGTCGGCCGCGAACAGCCAGGCTATCTGCGAACCACACCCATTGCCTGGGTCGGTACGCACCGCCACGGCCCGGGAGACGTCGATCAGCCTTATGTCTTCTGCTATCTCTACAGCTACGAGCTCGAGATTCCCACGAGCGGGACAGAGCTGGTCTTTCCCACCGATCCCGACGGACGCGTCTTCGCGATCACCCTGGCGCGTCAAGGACAGAGCCGTCTGAACGCGGCGTCCAATCGCCGCGACTAGCCGGCGCCGTCTCAGGCCCGTTACTCGGGCCGTTCCCAGGTGGCCGCGTTGTCGTCAAACGCCGGCAGATCGAGCTCTTCGCCCAGTTTCTCCCGCACATTGTATTCCCACATCCTCATGTACTTCAGGAAGGTCCCGGTCGCCTGGAGGCCACACACCGCTATGCCGTGGAGTCCATCCAGGAATCCGAGCTGAAGCACGTAGGTGCGGAAGAATCGCCACAGGGGCCTGAGCCCGACTTCGATCAGCCCCGCCTTACGGCCCTCGCGAAAGCCCTGCGCGGCGCCCCACTCTGCGTAGTTGAGAAGCTTCTGAAAATACTGCCCGAAATTGCGATAGGTGTAGTGAGTCAAAGGGTTCTTGAGAGTCGGCACGACGCCTTCGATCTCGAGATCTGCATGCACGCGCCGGTTGGGGTAGCGCCCCTTGGCACGGTCGAAGAGCCGGATGACCTTGTCCGTAGACCAGCCCGAATGCCGGATCACCCGCCCCAGCATGACGTTCTCGCGTCTGATGTAGAAGCCGTGGAAACCCGGGTCGCCGACCAGGATCTGCTCGATCTCGGCGGCCAACTCTGGAGTTACCCGCTCATCGGCATCGAGGATCAGCACCCACTCGTTTCTCACCTGGTCGAGCGACCAGTTCTTCTGTGCCGCCGATCCAAAGTACTCTCGCTGCAGAATCTTGATCGGGTAGGGGCGCGCCAGCTCCAGCGTGCGATCGGTCGAAAAAGAGTCCACGACCAAGATCTCATCGGCCCACAGAACCGATTCGAGGCAATCCGCGATGTTCGCCTCTTCGTTGAAGGTCGTGATGATTACCGAGAGCGGGCGCGCTTTGACCACCGGCTCGACCGAGCTCATTCCGAGTCCCCCACCAACAGTCTTTCGATCGACCGCGCTCGTCCGGTGCTTTCGTCGACATCCACGATCACGCCCGCCAGGCGTACATCACGTTTTGCGACCTCGAAGGAGGCGTGGGTCTGGCGCACAAATCGATGAAGCACCTTTGGGACCTGCATTCCGATGATCGATTCGTATGGACCGGTCATTCCGGCATCCGTCAGATAAGCGGTACCCAGCGGCAGAAGCCGCTCGTCCGCTGTCGGCACGTGGGTGTGGGTACCGACCACAAAGCTCACCCGACCGTCCAGATAATAACCGAGCGCCTGCTTTTCGCTTGTCGCTTCGGCGTGGAAATCCACCATGATGACCTTGATCTCCGGATCCAGGTCGGCGAGCAACCGATCGGCCACTCGAAACGGTGAATCGAGAGGATTCATGAACACTCTACCCTCGAGGTTGAGGGTCGCCACCCGCACACCGGCAGCGGTCTCTCCGACGTAGACACCCGTGCCCGGGTTCTCGCTCGGATAATTCGCGGGTCGAAGGACACGCGGATCACTTTCCAGAAGGGCCAGGCCCTCTTTCTTGTCCCAGATGTGATTGCCGCTCGTGAAGCAGTCAATCGGCAGCTCGGAGAACTCGTCGAAAACCTTGGGCGTGATACCAAAACCACCCGCCGAGTTCTCGATATTGACGACGACGTAGTCCGCTCGGCGCTTGTCGACCAGACCTGGGAGCACTCGATCGACGATCCGCCGACCCGGCTTTCCGACCACATCACCTACGAACAACAGTCTCATTTTGCGTACTCGATCGATC
>JAOTZA010000127.1 GCA_029861655.1 Acidobacteriota bacterium
CGGCCGCAAACGCCCCTAGCACGCCGTCTGTGGGAGAACACCAGCTGGTCGTTGCGAGCGGACGCGACGTATCTGGAGATCGCGGAGCGTCTCGCGGGAGAGAGATTTGATCTTCTGGCCTGCTATTTGGGAGGCACCGACGTAGTTGCCCACCGATTCTGGCGCTACATGGAGCCCGATGTCTTCGACTACCCGCCGTCGTCCGAAGAGGTGAAGCGGTTTGGGCAAGCAATCCGTGACTACTATCGTTTCGTGGATCGATCGATTGGCAGGTTGCGTTCGCGGATGGCGCCCGAAACGCGGGTCGTCGTGATCTCGGACCACGGTATGCAAGCGAGCAACGTCTCGGAGAAGTTCGATTCCAATGAGCCGCCCGGCGATCTCAACTCGGCACACCACCACGGCGCGCCTCCCGGTGTCATCGTAGTTGGTGGGAAAGGGGTCGAGGTGGTACCGGCAGAGACCGACTGGCGTGAGCTCGAGGTTGGCGACCTCGAAGAAAGAGGGTCGATCCTGGACGTCTTGCCGACTCTGCTGACACTTCTGGAAGTGCCATTGGGAGAAGATCTCAAGGGGCGCCCGCTGGCCGCGGTGGGGAGTCCCCGGGTGGGCTCGGTCGCCAGCCACGATGGCGATGACTGGAAGGGCGAGCGCGAGGGCCTGCTGGCCGAGCGCCTGGAGCGGGAAGGAGAGGGTGAGCGGATGGAGCAGCTGCGAGCGCTGGGGTATATCGAATAAGACGAGGCGTTCGACTTGGCTCGACTCGGCCGGCTTGCGGCAGCCCGGTTAAATACGCGACTGGAAACGAACTAATCGGCCCGGCCTGAGTCTCCTCAGGGAACGGCGCGAGCTACTCCGACTGCGGTGAACAGCAGGCTACTCCTGGCCCATCAGGTCCAGGAGTAGCCTGCTTTAGGCTCGCGCCTCGGCTTCCCTCGCGCCGGGCCGGGTGGGACTTCGGTCGCTCGTGCTATGCACTCGGTCAGACGTCCCTGGTGGAGCCTCCGGACCGGACCGAATCAGCGCTCGCGGAAGAAAGGGGTCGCCAACTGGCACTCGATCCAGGTGCAGGTCAACTCCCGGCCGGCGCTCATCGCAGCCCGGTGAATGCCTCGGCAGGAACGCTGTGAGCCCACGAACGCAAGAGGTCCTCCGCACTGGGTGTCGGGTCCGCGCGGGCGAACAACGAGGCGCGAGCGCACTCCTCCAAGGCTGAGTAGCGAGCTCCGTTTCCAGCCGGGCATTCGACCGGGCTGTCGCAAGCCGGCCGAGGGTCAATCAAGACGCTTATCGCGTGTCGTCCGAGAGCGCCAGGAGCCGCGAGGAGATTTCGGTCTGGAGATCGTGCTCGAGGAGAAGTTCGGAGATCTCGATCTGGCGTTGTGATACTTGGGCGAGATCGCTGCACTCGGAGGTTTCGAGCTTTTCGAGTGCGGGCAGGCTCCAACAGGCTTCCTTGCCGAGCTCGATCTGGTTGGCCAGGTAGAAACGATCGGTGCTGACAGCCCATCCGCGTGAGTGCACCACCGGCGAGTCGGATCGGTCGGTGAGGATGTTGCGGCCGAGATAGGCGAGCGGCGCGGCGTCGATGCCGAGCACGGCCAGCAGGGTCGGTACGATGTCGGTCTGGCCGGAGGGACTGTCGAAGGCCTCACCTTCTACCCCTGGCGCCCAGATGAGAAACGGTACGCGCCCGAAGAGAATGCTCTTGGGCGCCGGCTGATGGAGATCGAAGTACTCGATGAACTGGCGGCTGCGAACGAGCCCGGCGTCATGGTCGCCCCAGACGGCGACCACGGTTCGCTCGGCGAGTCCGCTCTGTTTCAACTCGACAAAGAACTCGCCCAGCGCCCGGTCGAAGAGGTTCATCGCCTGAAGGTAGTTCCCGAGTTGGGTTCTCTCGAGCTCACCGAACCTCACCACCTTGAGATCTGCTGGAAAGCTCTCGTAGGGGTAGTGGAGCGACAACGTGGTGAGCCAAGCGGCAAAGGGCTCCTCGAGGTCCCTGAGCTTGGGTGTCATCTGGCGCAGAAACTCGATGTCGTTCAAGCCCCACCCGATGCGCAGTCCCTGGCGCTCGAAGTCATCGCGGAAGAGATTGGTTTCGAAACCGTAGGCGCCGTGGGTCAAGTGACGGTTCCAGAACGAGCCGCTGTAGGGGATGGCCGAGAGTGTTTGGTAATCGCTCTCGCCAAGAACCTCTCCTAGCGCCCGGTAGTCGTTTTGCCAGAATTCGTAGGCGACCGATTCGGATACCGGAAGAATCGACGTCATCGCAACGAAATCGCCCGCTGAGGACCGACCGCGGTTCGTCTGGTCGTAGACGGCGTCAAAACGCAGGGCGCTTTCCGCCAGTCGATTGAGGTTTGGCGTCACTTCGACTCCGTCGACTTCGAGTCCAAGCACAAACTGCTGCATCGACTCGACCTGGATGGCGATCAGGTTTGCGCCCTCCGCGACGCCCGACCAGGGGCCTACCGCGGCTCGCTCGTCTGCGGTGGTCTGAAACCAGGTCACCATTTCGTCCACCGCATCGGGTTCCGGCGGCCGTCGTGTCAGCGATGCGCCGAGACGCGCTGCCACATCGAGCATCTGGTAGCCGAACATTCCGTGGCTACTGACGGTTCGGAGAGTCTTGAGGTTTCTGCGGGTGCTGGTTTCACGACTCAGGAAGGCGGAGCCGAGCAGGTAGATGAAGGGCAGCGCGGTCGCCGCGAGGACCAAAAGAGGCAGAATCCTCGAGCGTTTGCCGGGCCGGCGACCGAGAGCGCGCATGACGGGAAGAGCCAGCAGGAGGTCGATCGCGAGAAGCCAGTCCTGTGGTTTCGATAGGGCAGCAATCGACTGGCCGAGTGCTCCGGTCTGGCCGGCCGCGAAGAATGTGCCCGTAGTCGCCACGTCGTCGAAGAAACGAAAGTACAGAGTCTGCCCCAGGACGTCCAAGGTGCCGATCAGGACGATCGCCCAGCATGCCCACGGGCGTTGCCGGCCTCGCAGGATTGCGGCCGCAACCAGAAGCAGACCAACTGCCGCCACCGCGGTCCACGAGTACGCATGAAGGTTGCGGTTTGGGAGTTCGGCGTAGAGAAGATAGGGTTTTCCGTAAAGGGCCAAGGCCGCCCAGGCGAGGTCGGCGACGCCGAGAAAACCGCCGATCGGTCCGGCGAGCGGGGTGCGCCGATCGGTCCGATGTTCCTTGCGCAGCAACAACAGCGTCGTGACGAGTACGGTCACGGAGAGAAGGAAGAAAAGGAAAAACCCAAAGCTGGGAAGTACGATGATCAGCGGCGCAGGTGGCGGGTCGCGGGGTGTCAGCTGGGCGAACCAGCCTTTACCTTCTTCGAGCATGTCCCATCGGAGCCGGTAAACTCCGGTTTGGGACGGTGGTTTGATTCGCGCCTTGAGTTCGACAGTTTCTCCGGGTTCCACGCCACCCGGAAGCCGGCTTCGAAGACCTTCCTGGACTTCATCGCGACCCGAGACGGTGAGCCAGTGGTACGAAAGAGAGAACTTCCGGCTCTGATCCCAGGCGAGATAACCGTCATTACGGATCTCGAACTCGCAGTCGCGATCGCCGGCGACAAAGAGCAGCCGTGGAGTATTACCGCCGACGATGGAGAAGGCGTATGTGGTCGTCGGCTGGCGCGCCGACGGCTCTTGAGAGTCGGCGAGCCCGGTTGGCGTGGTGAGAAAGCTCAGAAGGACGAGCGAACAGAGCAAGCCGAGCGTTCTGGGCCGGCGGACGCCAGCCTTGTAGACGCTGAGACGCATAGGTTACTGCACGTAGCCCAGTCCCCGCAGGGTCTCGAGATCCAGCGCAGTGGCCGGGTCATCGACAGGGGTCTCGGCGCCCAAGCGCGTCAAATGTCCGGCTGCGAGGAGCTTTCGGTGTTCTTGCCTGCATGCCGCTAAATCCGCCCTCGAGTCGCCGGTAGCGGCGAGGTCGTTCTGTTCGGTCGGATCGCGTTCGAGATCGAACCAGGAGACCCCGCCGTTCGCCGCCAGGCGTAGCTTGTAGCGGCCGCAGTAGACGACGTGCTGGTCGACGATGTGGCCAGCCAGTCGTGGGTAGGTCTCGGCCATTCTGAGGTTGGTACGCCGGTCCGCTTCGCGGAAGTAACTTCGGTAATCGGCAGCGACCGGCTGCTGCTCGATGTCGATCCCGGGCGCCTCTGACAGGTGATCGGGTCGTGGGACTCCGAGCCAGTCCAGAAGGCTGGGCGTAAGAGTGACTAGACTGCGCCGACCGGCGATGGATTTCCCGGCGTTGCGGTCTCCGGGCCGGCGAACGAGAAGTGGCACCGCGAGCTGTTCTTCCCAGACACTGATCGAGTGCCCGATCTCCGGATGTGCTCCCAGGCCCTCGCCGTGGTCCGAAGTCATGACGAGAACGGTTTGTTGGGCCATCCCGCGCTCGACCAGGACCGACACCAGTTCGCGAGCGGCGTCGTCCAGCGTGCGCACGGCGGCGTCGTAGGCCGCTCCGTGTTGCGCCTTCTGCTCGGGGTCGAGCGTTCGCTGTCCGTCATTGATCTCCCATTTGATCCGTGCGTTTCGCACCGGACCGGGTCCGCGGAGACCGAAGTCTCGGGCATGTCGCTGAGAGTTGAAGGGAATGTGGGCGTCCATCAGGTTCACGAACAGAAAGAGGCGGCAGTTTCGACGTTTTACGTCCTCGACCACGTCTTCGAGCGCCGAGAGGATCTTGGTGGTCTTCTCGGGCCAGTCTCCGGAGATGACCCTGAACTCGTCGAAGCCTTGTGCCAGGCCCGTCTTGGGTCCCGCGAGTGCGTTTGCTGAAAGACCCGTTGTGCAAAAACCCTCTGCGGACAAGATCTCGGCGAGGGTTTCGAAGCCTTCGTCCAGGCGCATGCTGCCCCATTGGGCATGGTGATCACCCGGCCAGAGTCCGGTGAAGAGGGACGCATGGCTCGGCACCGTCCACGACCCGGGTGCCTTGACGTCGAGATAGACGACGGACTCACGTGCCAACTCTTCGAGAAACGGTGTGGTCGGCCGTTGGTAGCCGTAGAGCGAGGTACGGTCGGCCCGAAGGGTGTCAAAGACGACCAGCACCAAGTGACGCGAGGAGGAAGAGTGCTCGCAGCCTGCGAGCGCCCCAACTATCAGCAGCAGGGCAAGACGGGATCGCTGTTTCCGGACGGGACGCATCCGCCGATCGACTCTACTGGAGATAGCCGAGCGCCTTGAGGTCGTCGAGGGTCTTCCCGGTAGGTGCTACTTGAGGCGCCGTCATCCGGGGCCGCGCCTTGATTGCGGTGTCGAGGACCGCGCGCAACTCGGCGATCCTCTTGGGGTGGTTCATCGCAGTGTCCCACTGCTCGGTGGGGTCTGCCTCGAGGTCAAAAAGACGCCCGCGGTAGAGTTTCCAACTCGGCGTGCGGACGGAGGCGATGTCGCGTGTTGCTTTGCGGTCCATCCGGCTGACGGCTGGAAGATCGCTGGAAGAGCCCGAGGCGAGCTCGGTCAAGTCGATTCCAAGAAACGCGGGGGGCACCTCGACGCCGACGACAGCGGCGATGGTCGGCGCGATATCGATACTCCGCGTCTGGCCCTCGACAGTGGATCCCGCGAAGTGACCGTCTGGGTACTTGACGATCAGGGGGACATGAAGCAACTCGTCGAACAGCGAGTGAGAGTGCCATCCGACTCTGCCATGCTCGCCAAACTCCTCTCCATGGTCCGAGGTGAAGACGATAAGGCTGTCGTCATACATTCCGGCGTTTCGCAGGTAGCTGACCAGGGAAGCAAAACCGTCGTCCATCGAGCGGATCTCGGCGTCATAAGTGGCGACGATGTGGTCGAGATCCGCCTGGTCGATCTCGCGGTCCTTCTGGTTGATCTCCCGCAGAAGATCGACCTGGATCGAATCGGGTATAGGACCGTCGTAGTTGGGTTCGTCGAAGAGATCGAGATACTTGGCCTCCGGCGAGTAGGGGTGATGAGTCTCGTAGCTGTGGAGAAAGAGAAAGAACGGAGTGGTGTCTTCGCTCTGGCGTTTCGCGTCGAGCCAGGCGGCGGCACGGGCCGCCGTGTCGGCGAAACTCTGGGAACCGGTATGGTCGTACGAGGAGAACCCCTGATCGAGTCCGAAGAGTTTGTCCATCTGTCCACCGCCGGTAATGGCGGCGGTCGCGTAGCCGCTTTGCCGCAGAACCTCGGCGATGCTGACGACCTCGTCGGGCATGCGGGTGCGGGCGTCCCAAGAAGCCTGATGATGGAACGGTAGCAGCGAACTCAAGATGGAGGCGTGAGAGTGGAGGGTTGAAGGCGCGTGAGAGATGGCACGCTCGAACAAGACTGCCTCTTCACGGAACGAGTCGATGGCCGGGGATGTCGGCCGCTCGTAGCCGTAGCAGCCCAGATGGTCCGGCCGCAGCGTATCGATCGATATCAGAATGACGTTGAAATCGTTTGCAGACGGCTCTTTGGCGCCACAACCGGTGAGTGCACCGATGCACACACAATAGGCAACTGCCTTCGAGAATCGCATGAGAAGAGGGGCTGGGAGATGCGCGAAATCGAGCCGCGACGGCGGCGAGACTAGCACAGAGGAAGGCCAGTGGTTTTGAGCAAGCCCCTAGTGGAGGCCCGGACACTCGGGCGCCGACGAGTCTCCTCCGTTGGTCGCCATGCCGGAGGCAAGAAGCCGGCGGCTGAGGGCCGCCAGGCAACGCTCGGTCAGCTTGTAGATGCTGGTAGTGCGGTAACCGAGGCGCCGGGCCGTCTCCTTCGGCGCGCAGCCAACACCATAACGCAGACCCAGAATCAAGCGGCACCGATCGGGGAGCTCGTTGATCAGTAAGTCCAGATCTCGCGCCAGATCGGCCCGTTCTTGAGCCGGTCGTTCAGGTTCCGCCAGCGATTCCAGTAGCGCCGCATCGACGCACTCGTAGACCGTCGTCCGGCGTTTGCGCCAGTACAGAAGGCAGAGGTTTCTGAGCGTCCCGATCGTCCAAGCGCGCGGATCCCGAACCGTCTCGTGCTTGCTCAGGAAGGTAACCAGAGCCTGCTGCATGAGGTCTTCGCTGTCCTCGAATGGAATACTGTAGCGGGCGAAGACCTGACATGCGGTCGATTTGATCTCGCTGTAGAACTCCTCTACGGAAGGCGCTGGAGATGGCCTGTTGGCAGTAGCCATTCAGAGACCCCTGAGTGCCCGAATACGGTAGCACAACCGGCGAATGCTGAAGGTTCTCTGAGGGCTAGCGTCCCTTTCTCCAAGCGGTTTTGTCTCCTGGTGGCGGTGCTATCATCGCTTATCGGTCGGGCTCCAACCAACCTATTCGAGGATCAGAACATGTCCCTGCAGAACTCTCGGAACCGGCTTACGGCGAGGCCGGCAGCACTCGCGGGAACGGTTCTTTTTCTCGCGGGAACAGTTGTGGCCCAGGTGCCCGTCGAGATCGAAGCGGTTACCCTTCGCAGTCGGTCTTCAGACGCTCGTGTCCATGTGCAAGCAGCGACGGAACTCGCGTGGCGGAGCAGCTTGGACGAAAACGGACGGTTGATCGTCGAGCTTCCAGAGACCGTGCCCGGACCCAAGGCTGTGAGTACGGTCTCACCCACGGGTCTAGTCGCCTCGGTGGATGTCGGTTTCTCGGTCCCTGGAGGGGTTCCGACGACGCGACTCGTAGTGGCGGCAAGAAATCCCTTTGATTTCGAGGTCAAACGGAGCGAAGGCGTTCTGAGGATGATGCTGCAGTCCGGTGTGGCCGCCGGAACAAGAGGAGGGCCCGGAGTGGCTGTCGAGTC
The DNA here is from genome assembly GCA_029861655.1 of Acidobacteriota bacterium. Classification (GTDB taxonomy): domain Bacteria; phylum Acidobacteriota; class Thermoanaerobaculia; order Multivoradales; family JAHEKO01; genus JAOTZA01. The sequence goes on from JAOTZA010000127.1 coordinate 7,777, forward strand.
CGTGGTTTCCGATACGGCCGAAATACAGGCAGGGAACCATGCCACCAGCTACGAGATCGAGGAGTTGCGTGAGCGCCTGGTCCAAAGCGAGTCCCGTCAGACCGAGTTGGAGCGCCGCCTGGAAGAAGCAAACAGCAACGCCTCGCAGTTTCAGGCCCGGACCGCCGAGCTCCACAAAGACCGGCTGGAGCTGCTTGCGGAGCTCCGCTCGGCACAGGAAGCCATGGCACGCCCGGCCGATGCCGCGGTCGTGCCTGCTGTGGCGGCGGCGGTTGACGGCGGCGAGTTGGGGGCAGTCCAGCAGAGTCAGGCTGCCGTCCGTTTGGCAGAGGTCGAAGGTCAGCTCGAGGCGATGCGCTCCGCAGCCGAAAGGGCGAACGCCAAGCTCGCGGGACGGTCGCGTGAGCTGCTGGCGGAGCGGGCGGCCGGAAAGCGCGCCTCCGCTCGTGTCGGGGAACTGGAGACGGAGCTCGAGGCGCAGGCCCGCTTGCTGGCCGAACAGCAAGAGCGCGCGAAACAAGTCGGGGCCGAGCTTCTTGCGGCGCAAACCGCCTTCGAAGGGAGCGTATCTCGCGAGGCGGAGGCGACGCGGCGGGCGCGACTACTGGCGGAAGCGCCCGGGCTTCTGGACGCGGAGCGGTTTGTGGTGAGCCCGGAAGTGGATCCGTGTCTCAACCTGAGAGGCGAGCCGGGAACCGAAGGCTCAGCCCTTGATTGCTTGGGACCGAGGACGGAGGTCCAGCTGGTGGACTTCACGCCGGACTGGTTCAAGGTCAGGCTGGCCGATAATCGTGAGGGCTGGTTAGCGCGTGAATTCCTCGAGCCATCTCATGAGAGCAGACTGGAAAGCGTAGCCGGAGAGCGCGATCGCACGGTGGAGCTGTTGAACAACCTGCGCCGCGAGAAGACGGCGCTCGAGCTCAGGTTGAAGAGGGCTCGAGAGGCGATCGAGAGCCTGGAATCGGAGCGTGTGGAGACCCTAAGCGCCGGATCCGCGCAGGTCTCGGACTTGAAACAAGCGCTGGCACAGACTCGGCAAAGGCTGGAGCAAGAAACAGAGGCTGCAGCGTCGTCTCGGCAGGAATTGACGAGGGCGCACCAGCAGGTCGAATCGACACGCAATGAGAGCCAGGCTTGGGTGGCTCAAGCGTTGTCTCTCGTCGACACTCT
>JAOTZA010000128.1 GCA_029861655.1 Acidobacteriota bacterium
GAGAGCGCCGACAGGAAACCGGCCAGATGGGCCGGCGCCAGACCACCGATGAAAATCGTGGCAATCAGGATCTGTGTCGGCCAGCGCCCGTTGCAGAGGGCAAAATTGTTGGTGATGATGGCGATCAAACGTTCGCGTGGAGAGTCGATGATGCGTGTCGAAACGATAGCCGCCGCGTTGCAGCCCCATCCCATGCTCATGGTGAGCGCCTGTTTGCCGTGCGCGCCGACCCGCTTGAACAACCGATCCAGGTTGAAGGCAACCCGCGGAAGATAACCGAAGTCCTCGAGAAGCGTAAACAACGGGAAAAAGATCGCCATCGGCGGCAGCATCACCGCAATCACCCAGGCCGTCGCCAGATACATGCCGTCGATCAGAACGCCGTCCAACCACCAGGGTAGCCCGATGGCGGCGGCCCCGGTCTTGAGGAGCGGGTGGACATGGTCGATCAGCAAGGTTGCGAGCATCGACGAGGGGACGTTGGCGCCTGCGATCGTGATCCAGAAGATCACTGTCAGCATCAGCAGCATCAAAGGAAAACCGAAAGTGCGGCTGGTCACCAGCCGATCCAGCGGACGATCCCAGTCGAATCGCGGTTTCTCGCCGCTGAGGGTGACCGAGCGATCGGCTAGCCGCGCCGCCTCTGCGTAGATCGATTCCATGAGCTTCTGATGGAAGTCTCTGCCGACCTGCCACCGGAGCTCACGCGCGGCCTTGAGCAGCGGGTGGCGAGCCGAGCCGGCGGCACTCTCCGCCGGGCCGGCGGGGTCCTGATCGAGCATTGGTGTCTCGGCGCCCTCCTGGAGCTCACCCAGCGCGCCACTTTCGACGGCCTCGGCGATCGCAGGGTCGCCATCGAGCAGCCGCAGAGCCACCCACTGGGCGTTCGAGAGGTCCGGATAGTCTTGGCTGATCGCCTTGGAGAGGCTGCGCACGGCCTGCTCGAGAGCCGGGGAGCGACTGCCGGAGCGATGCGGTTTGCAGACGGTCTCGCCGGTTGCCACCGCGCGGATGGCGGCTAGGAGTTCCGGCAAACCGTCTCCGTATCGGGCCGACGTCGGGACAACCGGAACACCGAGGTCTCGAGCCAGCCGGCGCTCGTCAATTGACAGACCTCGTCGCCGAGCTTCGTCCATTAGGTTGAGACAGACGACGGCCCGATCGGTGATCTCCAGAACCTGGAGCACCAGATTGAGATTGCGCTCCACCCGAGTCGCGTCAACGACGATAACGGTGACGTCCGGTTTCCCAAACAAGATGAAGTCGCGCGCGATCTCCTCGTCGAGGCTCGCCGACAGCAGCGAATAGGTCCCCGGAAGATCCACGAGCTTGTAGCGGTCAGTGGCGGAAGAGAAACCACCTTCGGCACGGGTGACCGTCTTGCCGGGCCAGTTACCGGTGTGCTGTTTCAATCCAGTCAGGGCGTTGAAGACGGTACTCTTGCCGGTGTTGGGATTACCCGCCAGCGCCACGACGTAGTCGAAGTCCTTCATGTCCACACCCAGCTTGACGAGATTCGTCAGGTTATGGGCCGGACAGGTCGCGCAATCCACTGCCGAATGACTCAAGACGCAACCACCTGCTCGGTGGAACGACGCTCTACACGGACCTGGTCCGCCTGATCGCAGCGCAGCGCGATGACCGCCCCACGAATGCGGTAGCCCACCGGATCCCCCGAGGGGCTGCGGATCTCTGCGCTCACGACCGTGCCTGGAATGAGTCCCAGATCCAGCATGCGTCGCCGGGCCGGCCCTCGCAGTTGAGGCGACAAACCGATTACCGTCGCGCTCTCCCCGACACCAAGACCTGAAAGCCGCTCGTAGGGACCTGGCATGTCCTCTTCCCGAGGAAGGACCTGCACCGACAGATTGGCCGCGAAGACCGGCGCTAGGACATGCTCTTCGGCATCCGCCTCAAAACGAATCCTCTGCGGTGACGCCTCCGACACCCGGACACGCATTCCGGGGTGGAGCCCTTCCGCAACCAATTGAGCGTAGATCGCCGCCGGCTCGTCCTCGACGTGGACGATCTCGGCCAGCTCGCCGATCGGCAGCTCGTTGAGAGGCTTACCGAGGGGAGCGATGATCTCTCCACCGGCGGTTGGAATCGGGTCGCCGTGGGGATCGTAGCGTGGGTGTCCCAACCGCGCCGAGAGGGCGTCGGCCTCCTCAGGGCTCGTCTCGTGCTCGCGAAATTCGGCTTCATCGTGCCAGGCGTCTGGATCGAGCCCGGTGTGATCCGAGAGATATCGCTCCCACAGGCGGTGACTGCGAATAACCCGGAGGGCGTAGCGTCGCCCATCCGAAGTGAGCCGATACCCACCCTCGACTCCGGTGATGAGCTCGCGTTCTTCCAGACGCTGGAGAATCTCTGCCGCCCTGCTTCCGGAGGCCGCCAACACCCCGGAAAGGCTCTGCAGGTTGGCGACTCGGGCTTTGTACTCGCAATCGAAAATGTGTTTGAGCGCGTCTTCGGTGAGAACCTTCTCGGTGGCGCGCCGGCCGCGCAGCCAGCGCCAAAGGAGACCGCGAACCGGCCAGAACAGGAGTACGGCGGCAACACCGAGCGCCAACGCGACGCCCAGCGCCTGCACCGATTCCATGACCTGCGGGTTCACCAGCAATCTCCTCCAAACCCCGTCGGGGTACATTCCCTGCGGGTCGAGCATAACAACGAAACCCATCGAACCTGAGATAATCCGCCCCGCTCCCCTCCCACTCGGACCATGAAAGACACCCGGCAGTCGCCCTTCAAGCCCCCGGCCCGAGGGAATACCCGGGGGCGGCCGGCGCCAACGCAGTCGCCGCAGAAAGCCGAGAGAATCAGGCTGCGACCGGAAATGGCGGTCGGCGAGGCTTTCTTGGTTTCGGTCGAAGCCTCGCTTCTCCACCTCTCCGCCAACAAGGCCCCAACGCTCGATGGTCACCCCGAGGGGATTCACCAGAGTCGGGTCGCTATGAGGCGGCAGCGAGCCGCTCTGCGAGCATTCAAGAGCGCGCTTCCTGACGCCGGCCGCAAGGCCTTCAATGACGAATTCCGCTGGTTCCAGAAGAAGCTGGGGCCGGCCCGCGACTGGCATGTCTTTCTCGATGAGACGACCCCCCAGATGGTCCGTGATGGCGTTGATGAGAGCCTGGTCGAGAAACTGCGCCGGCTCGCTCACACCGAACGCAGCCGCGCGAGTCGCGACGCGGCCGAGTGCTTGAAGAGCCGTCGCTTTTCTCGCCTCCTACTCCAATACCAAGACTGGGTAGAAGGCTTGCCGGAGCTGGATCCTGTCGGCAAGCTCAGCAAAGAGCTCGCTCCTTTCGCCCGCTCCGTCCTCGAGAAGACTCATCGCGACCTTCTGGGCGATACACGCACGCTCGCCCAGATGTCCGTTGAAGACCTGCACGCGTTGCGAATTCGCGGCAAGAACGCGCGTTACACCGGCGAACTCTTCCATGCCGTTTTCAGTCCCGAGCAGGCCGCCCCACAGCTCGCGCTCCTCTCGCGATTTCAGGATCGACTCGGCGAGACCAATGATGCAAGAGTGGCGCAACTGATTCTCGAGACGCTCAAACCGCGGCAGCTCTCGGCCCAGACGATTCGGGCGGTGAACGAGTGGTCCGGCAAGCGGATTCTCGCTTGCGCGCGGAGGGCACAGCCCGAGTGGCGCCGGCTGCGCGGGCTCGAGCCCTTCTGGCGCACACCGGTCAACGACCGCTGATCAAGGACTCTCGTCCTTGCTCGGCCACCTCAATCAGCCGCTAACTCAGCCAACCAGGCCTTGATCCGCTGGTCGATGCGCTCCCGGTCGCGGTGCCGCGCCAGGGCTCCCTCGACCAACCGTCGAACCAGTTCGGGCGGCGAAACACCGACCTCGTCCCACAGCTTGGGAAACATCGAGATCGAGGTAAACCCCGGGATCGTGTTGACTTCGTTGACAAACGGGCGGTCCGGCGGCTCGAGCAGAAAATCCACCCGTGCCATGCCGCTCCCGCCGACCAGGGCAAACGCCTCGACGGCCAGGCCACGGAGCCGTTCGGCCACGCCGGGTTCGAGCTCGGCTGGGATCACCAGTTCGGCGCCGTCCTCGAGGTACTTGTCGGCGTAATCGTAGAAGTCGCGCCCCGGCCTGATCTCCCCAACCGCCGCGGCCTCCAGGTCGGGATAGCCCATCACCGGGCACTCGAGCTCGAGACCCTCGACGCTCCGCTCGACCAGCGCGTTGTCATCCAGCTCGAGCGCCTGCGCCAACGCGTCGCGCAGCTCGTCACGGTCAGATGCGCGCACCACGCCGACACTCGAACCGCCGACCGAGGGTTTGACAAAGACCGGCCACGGCAACGGCTCGAGCCGGTCCAAGACCTGCTCGGGCTGGCTTTCGAAATCCGATTTCCTGACCGCCTTGTAGTCGACCACCGGAATGCCGGCGGCCTCCCAAAGCCGCTTTGTCAGTAGCTTGTCCATCGTCACGGCGCTCGCCATGACACTCGCCCCGACATACGGCAGATCGGCCATCTCGCAAAGGCCCTGGAATGTCCCATCCTCACCCCAGGTACCATGGAGGGCCGGAAACAGCACCTCGGCGCCGCTGTCGATCAGCTCGCTGAAGGTCGAGAGCACCGGGCCGGCAGATTCCGGCAGAAAGTCGATCTCCCCCGCCAGAGCCCGTTCGCCGACCGACCGCGGAAGCCAGCCGCCATCCGGCCCGATTCCCAGAGGCACCACCTCATAACCGGCCTCCTGGAGTGCCTCACCAATCGTCCGCGCCGATCGGACCGAGACCTGGTGCTCGACGCTGCGACCGCCAAAGACCAGGCCGACCCGCATCGGACTCAAAGCCCCAGATCCACGTGCTGGACGCTGTCCACTTCATCGAGCGCGGCGAGGTCGGCGAGGACCTGCCCCTCCGGCTCTTGATCCAACCGAATGACCGCCAGCGCGTCGCCGCCGGCGGGATCTCTCGCCAGGTGGATGTCCGCGATGTTGGCGCCCGCCCGCCCGAGAAGAGTCCCGAGCTTTCCCACGACACCCGGCACGTCTTTGTTTCGGATCACCAGAAGCTGTCCCTGCGGCTGGAACTCGAGACGGAAGTCCTCCATATGCACCACCCGCAGATCGCTCGCTCCAACCACCGTCCCGGCCAATGCCACCGAACCCGACTCGCCGTCGAGGCGCACCGCGACAAGGTGGGGGTACTCACCCGCCCCACTGTGGGTCGAGCGGATCACCTCGACGCCGCGTCCTCCGGCTATCCGTTCGGCGTTTACGAAGTTGACGGTCTCACCGAGAAAGGAGCCCAAGGCCCCTTTGACGACCGCAACCGCAATCGGCGCTCGCAGGTCTTCGTCCAGCTCCCACAGATCGATTTGCAGCCGGCGAAGGCTGCCGCCCATCAGACCACTCGCCAAGCGTCCCAACTGCTCTCCGAGAGCCAGAAACGGTTCGCCGCGTTTGCCCGTCGAGCTGAACGGCAGATTCACTGCGGTCACGGTTAGCGATCCGTCCAGCGCGTCGAGGACCATACGCGCGGTCTGGGTGGCGACCCTTTCCTGCGCCTCGCGGGTCTGCGCTCCGATGTGGGGCGTCGCGACGACCCTCGGATGACGGACCAGAGCCAGGTTGCTCGGCGGTTCCTCGGCAAACACATCGAGCCCCACGCCGGCAAGCCGGCCGGAGTCGAGCCCTTCGAGCAGCGCCCTCTCATCGACGATCCCGCCCCGAGCGCAGTTGATCAGCATGGCGCCCTCTTTGAGCGCCGCGACCCGTGAGGCGTTGATGAGATCTCGCGTACCGTCGGTCAAGGGCAGATGCATGGTGAGAACGTCCACGCGAGGTATCAACTCGTCCAGCTCCGCGAGCTCGATCTCCATCCGGTGCGCCACCGTCGAGTCGAGATAAGGATCGTGCGCCAAAACCTTCATCCCAAAGGCACGGGCTCGATGCGCCACCGCCTGACCGATCCGCCCAAGACCGACGACACCGATCGTCTTGCCCTCGAGCTCGGACCCGATGAAGCGCTTTCGATCCCAGTCCCCCGCTCGGACGGAAGCGGCAGCGGCGGCGACGTTTCGCGCCACCGCCAGCAGCAAGGCAAACGTGTGCTCGGTGGCCGCAATCAGATTGGCCGTGGGCGCGTTGACCACCAAGATGCCCAGTTCGGTCGCCGCCGCCACATCCACGTTGTCGACGCCGATTCCCGCCCTCCCGACGACCTTCAGCGACCCACCGGCCGCGCGCAATAGCTCGGCCGTGACCTTGGTCCCGCTGCGCACGATCAACGCGTCGAAGCCCCCGATCAGCTCACTCAACCGGGGCTTTTCCTCTTCGTTCACAAGATGCACCTCGGCCCCTCGTTGACGAAGAAGCTCCACCCCCGATTCGTCGAGGGGGTCCGATACCAGAATTCGATACATCGAACGAAGGGGCGTCAGAAGCAGTTCAGCGCCCCTAGAAGCATACTCTAAAGAGTGGGCGCAGGAGTCACTTGAGGGGCACTTGTCGAAGCAAATGCCGGCCACGCAGCCGCCTGACGAGATCTTGGGTCGAGAACACCCGCTCGCGCCCCCCCGGGCCACCGACCCTCCAGCCACCATCGGAAGCCGGTTCCAGAGACTGCAGCTCCAATTCCCCCGTTTCGCCGCTGACGAGGACGAGCCGGCAGCCGGCGAAGTGCTCGCGTAGGAGATCCCCGAGCACCGGCGCCCCGACCAGGGGCTTGACCGATATGGCTCGCCCTCCCCCAACCGAGACGGCTCTCAAAACACCGCTTGTCGCCGCCGTTTCCAGCCGGTCCGGGGGAATCTCGACGTCATACGTCAGCCACCCCACCCGCACTCCGGCCTCGCGCGCCGCCGCGATCAGCGGTGAGAAAACCGCGGCGTCGGCTTCGACCTGCAGCAGTTGAGCCCGAGGCGGTCTCTTCATTCTCGAACCATTACTCAGGGTAGAGCAGAAAGGGCTTCCGCTCCTCGCGAAAGGATCTCTCGTCCGCTTGCCAGCTCGCTAGCCACTCGTCGCACTCCTGGTCGCCGCTGTTCTCCAGCGCCTGCCGCAGCCGGTCATCACCGCTGAGCAGGTCGATCGCCGGTCGTTCGGACTCGAACTCATAAGGGGCTTCGCGCCAGCTGAAATCGTCGCCACCCAACTCGCGAAGCTGACGCACGATCTCAACCCCGGTCCGGTACGGCCGATGTCGTTCGGGATCCGTCACCACCCACTGAACTCCGCCGCAGATTTCTCCCGCATGCTTTTGGAATTGTGGTTTGAAGTACGTGGGCAGAAATCGACATCCCGGCATTTCGAGGGCGTTCAACCGATCACTCAACGAAACCGGTGCGAGGTACGGCGCGCCCAGAAGCTCGAACGGACGGGTGGTGCCACGCCCCTCGGAGACTTCGGTGGCTTCGATCAAGCCGCCACCCGGAAAGATCTCCGTTGTCGAGCCGGTTGGAATGTTGGGCGACGGCGCTACCCAGGGCCGTCCCCAGTCGCGCCAGGTCATCTCGCGACTCCAACCCTCCACCGCCCACACTTGCACGCCTGCGGGTGTCTCTCCCCCGCGCGACAACTCCAGCAGCGCCAGCTCACCGAGCGTCAACCCATGTCTCACCGGTAGTTCGAAAGCACCGATAAACGACTCGTATCCCGGGCGCCGGCGGTTGCCCTCGATGGTGACACCTCCCAAGGGGTTCGGCCGGTCCAGAACCCATACCTCACAGCCCGCCGCCAGCGCCGCTTCGGCCGACCAGACCGCGGTTGCGGCGTAGGTGTAGTAGCGACTGCCGATGTCCTGAAGATCGACCAAGAGAAGATCCAGCGGCTCGAAGACCGTCGGATCCGGCCGCAGCGTTTCCGGGGAGTCGCCGTAGAGCGACAGCAAGGGCAAGCCGGTCCACGGATCGGGCTCGGTCACCGACGCCACCATGTCCTGCTCCACTCCGTAATAGCCATGCTCGGGCCCCAGCAGGAACCGCGGTGTCTCGGCGCCGCGGCGCGTGAGTTCGAGATGGATCGGGCCGAGCGACGCCGACACCGAAGCGCCGTGGGCCAGGATCGCGTAGCGCCGACCGGCCAGCACCCCGGGGTCGTCGAGCAGCCTGTCGAGGCCGGTTTGGATCATTTCCTGAAACCCGCTGTCAACGCCGGTAATCGCCTCGCGCACCGCCGGTCTTGCGCTCGAGACGCAGATCGGTGATCACCGCCTCACGCTCGACCGCCTTGACCATGTCATAGAGGGACAAGGCGGCTCCCGCGCACGCCACCAAAGCTTCCATCTCGGCGCCGGTCCGCGCCGTCACCACTACCCGGCTTCGGATCTGGACGCCATCCGGCACTTCACAAAGAGTCACTTCGATGTCCTCCGGGGACAGCGGGTGCGCCAACGGAATCCACTCGCCGGTCCGCTTGGCCGCCTGAATGCCCCCGATTCGAGCCACCGAGTGGGCGTCTCCCTTGGGCAGATTCGACAACCGGGCCACCGTGTCGGCACTGATCCTCACGCTGCAGGACGCCTCGGCCACTCGCCGGGTCACGGCCTTCTCGGAGACATCCACCATCCTTGCCCGACCGCTCTCGTCAAGATGACTGAAATCCGTAGAATTGCTCTCGTTCTTCATGACGGGGGCGCCCAAAGCCCAAAGGCCAAAGCCCAAAGACAGTACCAGACAATTGCAGAGACTCTCCCCCTCTTGACGGCCCCCACCATTGCTGTCGTCATCCCGACTCTCGACGAAGAAGACGCGGTCGGCACGCATCTCGAAGAGGTCGTCGAGGTCGCGGACGAAGTCGTCGTCAGTGACGGCGGCTCGGTGGATCGAACACGCGCTCGGGCAAAGAAGCTCGGCGCCCAGGTGGTGACAGGGGCTGCCGGACGCGGCGTGCAACTCGATCGAGGTGCCCGCCACACCGGTGCAGAAATCCTGGTTTTTCTGCACGCCGACACCCGCTTGCCCCC
>JAOTZA010000129.1 GCA_029861655.1 Acidobacteriota bacterium
GGTTCCCGGAAGGCCCGGCGAAATGTGGGCGTCGACGTGCGGCTGGGTCTACCGGGGTTCCAACGGCGGCGACAGCTGGACCCGTGTGTCCCAGGGGCTCTCCGAACGGCGGACGCCGAGCTTCGAGATCTTGCCGTCCGGCCGGCTTCTAGCCGGTACGGTAGATGGCGTGTTTCTCTCCGAAGATCAGGGAGAGTCCTGGCGCCGCTCTTCGGGCGACTCCCTTGTCGCTCTGTCTCTGACACATCACGCCGCAAGGCCCGACCGTGTCTACGCGGGTAGCGAAGGACTCGGGGTGCTGCGGTCCCTTGACGGAGGACTCTCGTTCACGCCTTCGAACCGCGGCTTGGCCGGGCTGCGGCTGGCGGGTCTGGTGCGGACCGAAGGTGAGGTCTTGGCAGCGGTTCACCACGCACACTCGGCATCGGGGGTCTACGTTTCGCGGGACGGCGGCCTCAGCTTCTCGGAGGACTCGGTCGATTTGCCAACCATCTTGGATCTTGCTGCTTTTGGAGACCGTGTCTTTGCCGCGACGGAGAAGGGCCTCTTCGAGCGTTCTCGCGGTGTCTGGCGGCATCTGCAGGGTATGGGGGGACGTCGTGTCGACGAGGTCGTGGTTTCCGCCGATAGGCTCTTCGCCCGCAGCGGTCGCGAGGTGTTCGAGGGCCTGGGAACCGTCTTCAGAAGGCTCGAGCTGAAACGGCTCGAGCCGCGCCGGTTGGCGATAGCGGGCGACACCCTGTGGCTTACGGACCGGCGTGGTGGCGTGTTTCGTCTGCCACCCTCCTCAGGCTCCTCGAGAGAGGCCTTTCGGGAAACGCTATCGGCGGTGCTCGAGTCGCCGCGCGTCCGTTGGTCGAGTGGATCACAGGCGGTCTGGAACAACGGCGAAGGCGCTTCGGCGCGGCTCCTGGCTACGGGCGATCCGTCCTGGCCGTTCCTGCTGGTACACCAGAGCCAGCCACTGACGCTTGTGGCGTCGTCCGGTCGCGGAACCCTGAAGCTCGAGGTGCCATTGCGGCCTCGTGACCTGGCCGGGGCGCTGGTCTTCGACGGGCGTCTGCTCCTGGCGACCACCGGTTTTGGCGTCCTGGTCGTCGAGCTTCCGTTTCTAGACGATCGCTTTCCGGACGCCGTGACCACAACAGCGCGGTGACGGAGTGAAAAAGGGGGCGCTAGCTGGTGTCTTCTCCGCGACCTGCCTCGAGTTCGTTCTCGCCGACCGGTCCGGTGAGACCTACCTTCCTGGCGTAGTAACGGAACGATCGAAAGCTGACACCTAGTAGCTCCGCTGCTTTTGTTTGGACACCGCTGCACTTCTCCAGCGCCTGTGACATCAGGTCGCGGCGGATCTCCTCGAGATAAGACTCGAGGTCCAGGCCTTCTCCCGGGATGTCGGTCACCGGTTTGCGCCGCCGTGCCGAGCGCTCGGAGAGCTGAGCAGGAATGTCGTCTTCCGCGATCACATCACCCGAGCACAGGGCCAGGGCTCGCTCGATGACATTCTCTAGTTCGCGGACATTGCCGGGCCAGTCGTAGGCTTCCAGCATACGCATGGCGCTCTGTGAGATTCGTCGCGGTTCCAGTTCCATCTCTCGGACATATTTGTCGACAAAGAACTCGGCCAGCAGCGGGATGTCCTCACCCCGTCGGCGCAGCGGTGGTAACTCTAGAGGGATCACGTTGATTCGGTAGTAGAGGTCCTCGCGAAACTCTCCAGCGTCGATCAACTCGCTCAGATTTTGGTTTGTCGCAGCGATGATTCGCACATCGACGGGTTCTTCCAGGTGACCGCCCACCTTGCGGATCTTCTTCTCTTGGAGGGCACGCAAGAGCTTGACCTGCATCTGTGAACTCATCTCGCCGATCTCGTCGAGAAGCAGAGTCCCCTGGTCGGCCTCGCGAAAAAGCCCCTTCTTTTCTTTGACAGCGCCGGTAAAGGCGCCTCGCTCGTGACCGAAAAGCTCGCTCTCGAGCAGATTCTCGGGCAGGGCGCCGCAGTTCACCGACAGGAAACGGCGTTTTGAACGACGGCCGGCGTAGTGAATCGCCCGTGCGATGAGCTCTTTGCCTGTACCGCTTTCTCCTTGAATGAGAACTGTCGAGTTGGTTTTGGCAACCCGTTCGACGAGGGCGAAGACGTCCTGCATTCTTCGACTGCGGCCGATGATGTTCTCGAAACCGTAACGACCTTCCAGCTCTTTGCGAAGGTAGACGTTCTCAGCCGCCAGCTCCGTTCGTTCGAGCGCTTTTTGCAGCACGACCTTGAGTTCTTCGACATCGAAGGGCTTTGTGACGTAGTCGTTGGCGCCGAGCTTCATGGCCTCGATCGCCGATTTGGTGGAGCCGTATGCGGTCATCATGACCACTGCCGTGTGGGGGTCGGTCTCTTTGATCTCCTTCAGGAGATCCATACCGTTGCCGTCGGGCATCATGACGTCGCAGAGAACGAGATCGAAACCGCCCGCCGACACCTGTTCCCGGCCGCCCGCTAGTGACTGTGCATCGTCGACTTTGTAGCCCTCTTCCTCGAGCAGCAGACGCAGAAAATCGAGAATGCTCTGTTCGTCGTCGACGACAAGAATGGTGTTTTTTCTGGCCATTTTTTGGTTGGACGGCTATGCCTCTGCGGTGAGACTGTCCCGCTCCGCCTGGACTCCGGGGATCTCGACCGTTATCTGAGTTCCGCTTCCAGGCTGACTCTCGACCCAGAGCTTACCCTGGTGCTCTTCGACGATGCGGTAGACGATGGCCATTCCAATACCGGTGCCGCCATCAAAGAAGGATCGAAACGGGTGAAAGATGTTGGCCCTCTCGTCCTCCGTCATACCACGGCCGGTATCGATGAAGCGCATTCGGTATGTGTCCTTGACGACCCGGCCGACGACGCGGAGAGTGCCTTGACTCTCCATGGCGCGCAGCGAATTGCGGACGAGATTCCAGAAGATCTGACTGATCTGGTCGGGATCGGCGACCAGATAGGCTGTGGGCGGGTCTAAATCGAGTTCGATCGCATGGCCTAGCGCCACCTCCTCGCTGTTTCGAAGAAGCTCGACGTTCTCGGCTAGCAACGCGGTGACGTCGAAGCGCACGCTGGCCCGGGCTTTGGGTCGAGCGAACTGAAGAAAGCCCTTGATCGTGCGGTCCAACCGTTGGCTTTCCTTGGCGATGATCTCGAGGAGCTTTCGTTGTGAGGACTCTTGAGAGAAACTTGACGTCAGCATCTGAACCGAGCCGGAAATCGCGGCCAAGGGGTTTCCCACTTCGTGAGCGAGGCCGGAAGCCATCTCGCCGACCGCTGCCATCCGATCTCCGAGACGCACCTGGTCCTGCAGCTTTCGCCATTCCGTAAGGTCTTGAAAAATGAGGATAAAGCCCGCGCCCGATCCGTCGGCGCGGGTCAGGGGAGTCACGGCATAGCCGATCGTCAGGACGGCGCCGTTCAGTTCGTACTCGGCTTCCTCGCGCTGGCGGTCACCTTCGAGAGCTTCCCGGACCAGGACAGACCACTGCTCTCGGTCGATCAAGCCAAGGTCTCCCGGCATACGGCTGAGAAGGAGAGCCTCAGGTTGACCGAGAATCTCTTGCGCGGCCTCGTTGGCGCTGGTGATGCGCCCCTCGCTGTCGGTGGTCACGATGCCACTGGGGATCGAGCCGATCACGTCACGGTGGGCCACCCGCAAGTCGGCTAGATCCGCCCGTTTTTCGAGGAGGGCTTCTTCGGCCCGCGTCACGGTCAGGGCCAGACTCGATGTTAGAAGAGCAATGGCGTAGAACCCGAATAAATGAGCGGTGGCGTCGTAGGCCAACCGGCTCAAAGGTAGGCTCGTCAAACTCGCGGCTCCGTCGCGACCCCACCCGAAGAAGAGGGCGACGAGTACGGTGGCGTAGAAGATCCAGGCGGCGGTCGCAACAGCGACCCCAGCTCGGCGGCGCAGCATCACAGAGGCCACGGTGATTACGATCAAGTAAAGAATCGAGAGCGGTCCGCTGGTGGCGCCGAGGTGCTCGATCAGACTCGTAATCAGGAGGAGGTCGCCAAAAAACTGGATATAGGCCTGGATGCGAGAAGAAGGGCGCTGGACCTGCAACATCACGAGGTAGAAGACGCTTGCAACGTATGCCGCGCCTCCCCACTGCAACATGAACCGAGGCTCGCCGAGAGTCTCTTCGGCGCCCAGGTTGAGAAGGACGATCGGTACCAGGGCGCTGGTGATTGCGATCAGTCGGATGGCGATCAGCCAGCGCAGCGAGGTCGGCGCCGGAAGATCGTCGTGCCGCATCAAACTCGCGTTGTAGGTCCGCCACAAGGCGTCCGTATCGGTATCGACCTCAGCGCTCACCGAGTCGGACGTCTCTTCTTCTCTTCTAATCGATCTGCGTGATGATCGTGTAGAGCGGTAGATACATCGCCGCCACGATGGTTCCGATGATCACACCGAGAATGACGATCATGAACGGTTCGATGAGCTTGACCAGGCCACCGACCGCAGTGTCGACTTCGTCCTCGAAAAAGTCGGCGATCTTGGACAGCATCTGGTCCAGGGCGCCGGTCTGCTCGCCGACATTGATCATCTGCACGACCATCGGCGGGAAGACACCCGTGTCGCCCAGCGGACCGCTCAGGGTCTTTCCCTCTTCGACACTCTTACGGACGGCCATGATGGCGTCTTCGATGATCGAGTTGCCGGCTGTCTTGGCGGTGATCTTGAGGCCGTCCAGAATGGGTACACCGGAAGCGGTAAGTGTCGAGAGAGTGCGGCAGAAACGCGCCACCGCGATTTTTCGCAAAAGATCCCCGATGATGGGGATTCTGAGAAGTGCCGAGTCCAGGACACGCTTGCCCTTCTCGGTTCTGTGATACCCGCGCACCGCGAAGAAGAGGAGGACCAGACCAATCCCTATGTAGATCGAGTAGTCGCCCACGAAATTGCTGGCTGCGACCACACCTCGGGTGAGCGCCGGGAGCTCGCCGCCCAGTCCGAGAAACAGCTGTGAGAAAACCGGGATGACCTTCCACAGGATGATCCAGACGACGAGAGCCGCGATGCCGATGACGGCGACGGGGTAGATCAAGGCCGACTTGACCATGTTCTTGAGCTTGACGGCCTTTTCGAGGTAGATCGAGAGCCGTTGGAGGATGATGTCGAGGATACCGCCCGCCTCACCGGCGGCCACCATGTTGACGTAGAGTTCTTCGAAGCCGCCAGGGTGTCGCCTCATCGCCTCAGCCAGAGAGGCGCCGCTCTCGACGTCCGAGCGAACTTTGTCGATGATGGTGGCGAACTTCGGATGCTCCTGCTGTTCGCCGAGAATCTCGAGGCACTGGACCAGGGGGAGGCCGGCGTCGAGCATGACCGAGAACTGTCTTGTAAAAAGGGCGATGCTCTTTTGCTTGATCTTCGAGGGCAGCCTTGGCAGCAGAGGTATCTCACGCCCCTTGCGTCGCAAGTTGGTGACCCGGATCTGCTGTTGCCTGAGGGTCGCCGTCGCGGCGCCTTTGGAGTCGGCAAGAAGCACTCCCTCTTGTAGCTCTCCAGCCCGATTGCGCCCTTTCCACTGAAAGCTCGGCATTTTCGACTATCTCCTTGCACCTCCGGCTGCGGCCGGTGTGCTACCAACGTCTGGGTTTAGAGCTTCCTCTCCACGCGAGATGATCTCCTGCAATTCATCCTGCATCGAGGATCGGGCCATCGCAGTCTTCAGGTTGATCTTGCGTTTGAAGTAGAGCTGGGCCAGCGACTGGTTGAAAGTCTGCATCCCGTACTTCTTCTGGCCAGTCTGCATCATGCCGTAGATCTGGTGAATCTTGTCTTCACGGATCAGATTGCGGATCGCGGAGTTGGGAATCAAGATCTCCATCGACATGACGCGGCCCTGGCCGCTGGCCTTTGGTAACAGGGCCTGACACAAGACGCCTTCGAGAACAAACGAAAGCTGGGTACGGATCTGAGATTGTTGATGGGCTGGGAAGACGTCGATGATGCGGTTGATTGTTTGAGCCGCCGAGTTGGTGTGCAGGGTGGCGAAAGTCAGATGGCCGGTCTCGGCGATTCGAAGCGCCGCTTCGATGGTCTCGTGATCGCGCATCTCACCGATCAAGACCACATCGGGGTCCTGGCGCAACGCCGATCGGAGCGCGTTGGCAAAGCTCCAGGTGTCTGCGTTGAGCTCGCGTTGGTTGACGATGCAGCTCTTGTGGACGTGGAGGAACTCCACAGGATCCTCGATCGTGACGATGTGCTCGTGGCGCTCCCGGTTGACCTTGTCGATCATCGCCGCAAGAGTGGTGGACTTGCCGGAGCCCGTGGGACCGGTGACCAGCACCAGTCCGCGAGGTTTCTCGCAGAGTCTCTCGGTGGTGGCCGGCAGCCCGAGTTCGCGGAATCCCAAGATCTCATATGGAATCTGGCGAAAAGCCGCAGCCACGGCTCCTCGTTGGTGGAAGATGTTGGCGCGGAATCGCGCCATCCCCTTGATGCCAAAAGAAAGATCTATCTCGAGATCCTCTTCCAGCCGCTGCTTCTGTTTGTCCGTGAGGATCGAGTAGGCGAGACGCTTTGTCTCGGTCGGTGTCAGTTCGGGGAAATCAAGTGGCTGCAGGATTCCGTCGATACGGATCTGGGGTGCTGAATTCGTGGTGATGTGTAGATCGGACGAGCCGTGTTCGACCATCACTTTTAGAAGCGCGCTGAGCGTAACTGCCATGTAAACCCGCCTAACTTGCCCCGCCGCAACGAGATGCCAAAACTATAGCACCCTGAGAGAGGCTCCGGTCAGCGGAAAAAGTCACATGCGATGGTAGTTTGCGGCCGATGGCTCACGATTTCGGAGAAGAGGAGGAGATTCAACCAGGCCGGGCTTACGATTCCCAGTTGATGTACCGGCTGGTGGGCTATCTCCGGCCCTACCGGCTGCACACGATCGCTGCCATCGGGCTGATCGTTCTGTCTTCGCTCTTGCAGCTCGTTGGGCCGTTGGCGACTGTGATCGCTCTCGACCTCTTTGTCCGCCCGGTCGCGGGAAGCGAGGTGGTGTCGCCGGTCAGTCGCCTGCTGGCCGAAAACCTGGCGAGACGGGGTCTAGAGCCCGATCCCGCGACCGGTTTGGCGGTGGTTGGCATGATCTACCTAGGTGCCCTCGCACTGGCGTTTTTTGTGCTCGTGTCGCAGGGGTATCTGATGCAGATCATGGGGCAGCGCATCATGTTCGACCTGCGTCGCGACATTTTCGAACGGCTGCAACGGCTTCCGGTCTCGTTCTTCGATCGCACACCGGTCGGGCGTTTGCTCACGCGTGTGACCAACGACGTGGATGCTCTAAACGAGCTCTTTACCGCTGGCCTGGTCTCCGTTTTCGGCGACATCGTCTTGCTCGCCGGCATCGTTGGAGTCTTGTTCTGGCTCAACTGGAAACTGGCGCTGGTCACCTTTGCGATCCTTCCCGCTCTGGCTCTTCTGACGCTGTGGTTCAGGGTGCGAGCGCGTCAGAGCTATCGCGAAGTGCGCGCCAAACTGGCGGCCATCAATTCCTTTCTGCAAGAGCACATCACGGGAATGTCGCTCATCCAGTTGTTCAACCGGGAGCGCTCGACGCTCGATGCGTTCGACGGTGTCAATGATGGGCACCGGGCCGCCAATATCCGGGCCATCTTCTACTATGCGATCTACTATCCGATGGTCGAATTGATCACCGCGATGGGTGTAGCTCTGATCCTCTGGTACGGCGGCGGCCGCGTGATGGCGGATGCTCTCTCGATCGGTGCTCTGGTGGCGTTTCTTCAGTACGCTCAGCGGTTCTACCAGCCCCTGTCGGACTTGTCCGAGAAGTACAACATCCTGCAGGCGGCGATGGCCAGTTCTGAAAGAGTCTTCCAGCTGGTCGACCAGCACACGGAGATTCACTCGCCGGTTGACGCGCATCGACCGCCTAAGGTCGCAGGGGGGGTCGAGTTCGACCGCGTCACTTTTAGCTATCAACCCGGCGAGGTTGTGTTGAGGGACATTTCGTTCCGCGTGCGCGCCGGCGAAACCGTTGCCGTGGTGGGTCACACGGGGGCTGGGAAGAGCACACTCGCGAGCCTTATCCAGCGTTTCTATGATGTCGACGCAGGGGCGGTCAGGGTAGATGGTGTGGACGTGAGGGAGTGGAGCTTGGTGTCGCTTCGGCGAGCCATCGGACTGGTGCTTCAGGATGTTTTTCTGTTCTCCGGAACGGTGGAAGACAACATTCGGTTGGGTGATTCTGATATCACCGACGAGCGTCTCCGCTGGGCCGCTCGCGAGGTCCACGCTCTCGAGTTCATCGAGCGGCTGCCCGGTTCCTTTGATGCGCCCGTTCGCGAGCGCGGTGCCGGCTTGTCGTTGGGGCAGAAACAGCTGATCGCCTTCGCGCGTGCACTGGCCTTCGATCCTTCGCTGCTCATCCTGGACGAGGCGACGGCGTCGATCGATACCGAGACCGAGCAGTGGATCCAGCTTGCGCTCGAGCGCCTGCTGGTGGACCGGACAAGTCTGGTGATCGCCCACCGTTTGTCGACGATCCAGCGAGCGGACCGGATCCTGGTGCTCCACAAGGGCGAGCTGCGCGAGCAGGGGACCCACCGGGAGCTACTGGAGATCGGGGGAATCTACTCTCGGTTGGTGGAGTTGCAGTTCGGGCACAAGGTCGCCTAGCCGCGCATGGCAGAAGTCCAGACGGTCGCGTTGCGAGCGCCATGGGGCGAGATGCAAGGCGCCGCGACGGTCGAAAAGCCTGAATCTGTCGTGGCTTTTTGCGATGGATCCCGTCGGGATGCCAAGTTGGTCTCGGCCGCAAATCCTGTATCTTCAGTCAGTTACGACGCTCAGTAAGGTTCGCGGCTCAGCCGTCGTTCTCTTCGTCGCCCGGACTGGCTGTGGGCCCTTCGATCTCGCCTAGGAG
>JAOTZA010000130.1 GCA_029861655.1 Acidobacteriota bacterium
TTTGGTGCCCGAGTCGACAGAGCGCGACGTCTGATGCACGGCAAAGTGTCGGCGGTGAGCCACAACGGAATGGGTATCTTTGCGGGTCTTCCTGTTCCTTTCGAGGCTACGCGGTACCACAGCCTGGCGGTTCTGGCGGAGGGTTTGCCGGCCCAGCTCGAGCCGGTGGCTTGGAGTGAGGGCGGTACGCTTCAGGCCATGCGGCATCGGCGGCTGCCCTACTGGGGCGTTCAGTTTCACCCGGAGTCGCTTCTTACGCCAGCCGGACCGGCATTGGTGGCCAACTTTCTGGCGTTGTCACGCGAGGGCGGAGTGCGTCGTTTCGAGGGAGCCGATGCCTGAAGTCGGACGGGACTCGATGTCGCTCGAACCGGTCGAAGCCCTCCAGCGGGTGATCGCCGGGATCGGCCTGAACCGGGGGCAGATGGCAACGCTGATGGACCGTCTGATGGGCGGTGAGTTGGACGACGCCTTCAAGGCAGGCCTGTTGACGGCGTTGGCGGCCAAGGGCGAGACGGCGGCCGAGATTGCCGGCGCGGTGGACGTGCTGCGGCGGCGGGTGGTCCCGATACCACATTCGCGAGAGCGAATCGTCGACACTTGCGGCACCGGCGGCGATGGCAAGGGAACCTTCAACGTATCGACGGCTGCGGCACTGGTGGCGGCTGCGGTCGGCGCGGCGGTGGCCAAACACGGAAACCGATCGGTGTCGAGCCGGTGCGGCTCGGCCGACGTGCTCGAAGCGCTGGGCGTGCGCGTCGAGAGCGATCCCCAAGCCGCGGGCCGATGTCTCGACGAGATCGGGATCTGTTTTCTGTTCGCGCCGGAGTATCACCCCGCAATGCGGGAGGTGATGCCGGTCCGTCGTGCCCTTGGTGTGCGTACGATCTTCAACCTCCTGGGCCCCTTGACCAACCCCGCGGGAGCACGCCGCCAGCTGCTGGGCGTCTACGCGCCGCACCTGGTGGAGCTCGTGGCCACCGTGCTCGCTGAGCTGGGCGCCGAGGCCGCGATGGTGGTGCACGGCGAAGACGGTCTGGACGAGCTGACAACCACCGGCTCGACACAGGTGGCCGAGGTGAGAGAGGGGCGGGTAAGGAGCTACAAACTGGATCCGGAAGCGCTGGGTCTTGCAAGGGCGCGCCCCGACGCGCTCGCCGGCGGCGACCCGCAGGAGAACGCGGCGCTCATGGTTCGGGTGCTGGAGGGCGAATCGGGAGCGCTTTCGGATATCACCGTGCTCAACGCGGGTGCGGCGCTTTTTGTCGCTGGTGAGGTGTCGGATCTGGCCGACGGCGTGCAACAGGCTCGTGGCGCACTTGATAACGGCGCCGCGCAGGCAAAGCTCGAACAGCTCCGCGAGGTCTCGCTCCGGGGCGAGGCGGCCGGCGAATGAGTGGCTCGGTCGCCGATGTGCTCCTCGAGATCGTCGCGCGGCGTCGGGAGCGGTTGGGTGTGGAGGTGTCGCGCGCGTTCGGAGCGTTGAAGGCATCGCGGACGTCGCAGACATCGCTAAACACCGCCGAGAATCCGTTCCTGGCGGCGCTCGAAGCTCGTCGAGGCAGGGCGGTGATCGCAGAGATCAAGATGGGCTCGCCGCGGATCGGGCGACTCGAGGGACGGATCGATCCGGAGCTGCAGGCAAGGCTCTATCGAGACGGTGGTGCGGCGGCATTGTCGGTGGTCGTGGAGCCCGATTTCTTTCACGGCAGTTATGAGCTTCTGGCGCGTTGCCGGAAGATCTCTGGTTTGCCGGCGATCGCCAAGGACTTTGTCGTCGACTCGAGCCAGCTGCGATGGGCCCGCGAGGCCGGGGCCGAGGCCATTCTGCTGATCGCGGCGCTCTACGAGCGGGAAGAGCTGGCCGGGTATGCCGCCGAAGCTCGAGCTCTCGGGCTCGTGCCGCTCGTCGAGACCCACGACGCGGCGGATCTTGCCAAGCTGACCGGAGGTGAGTGGGAGCTTCTCGGCGTCAACAACCGCGATCTGCGGACGTTCGATGTCGATCTCGAGCGGTCGATCGAGTGTGTCGCGGAGTTGCCGGCGGCGGCTCTCAAAGTAGCGGAAAGCGGAATCGAGTCGCGGGCGGACCTCGATCGGTTGGCGGCGGCGGGATTCGACGCCTTCCTGATCGGGGAGTCATTGCTGCTGGCCGACGACCCGGCGGCGAGGCTCGCGGAGCTCGTGGGTTGAGTAGTTCTGGAGAAGGGACTCGAGATAGGACTCGAGTCAAGATCTGCGGCGTTACCCGCCCGGAGGATGCCGAACTTGCGGCCGAGTTGGGCGCCGACTTCGTCGGTCTCAACTTCTATTCCGAAAGCCCGCGTCTTCTTGGGCCGAGCGCGGCGGCCGAGGTGGCCGATGCCGTTCGTGGAAAGTGCGGCCTGGTCGGGGTCTTTGTCAATGTGGCTCTGTCCGAGATCGGCGAGATCGAAGCGATAGTGGCCCTCGAGTTGTTGCAGTTTCACGGTGACGAAAGGCCGGACGAGCTCGAGCCGGTCGCCGAGCGCTCGATCAAAGCTCTGCGTTTCGATGGCACCCCGGACGCCGCCGAGCTAAACGCTTACCCCGGGGTGTGGGGCTTTCTGGTCGAATCGCGTCTCGTCAGCCGGTACGGAGGTGCCGGCAAGGGATGGGACTATCGTGGAGCGGCAAATCTGCCACGGAAAAAGCCGCTCTTGCTCGCGGGGGGGCTGAGGCCTGACAATGTGCGCGAGGCGATTGCCGTGAGTGGCGCCTGGGGAGTGGATGTGTGCTCGGGTGTCGAGGCGGCGCCGGGCCGGAAGGACCCGGAGAAGATGAAGCGTTTCTTCGATCAGGTGAGAGGCCGGCAGCTGAAATGACCGAAAACCCCGAAGTCCAAGAGCGTCCCGGCTACTTTGGCCCCTACGGCGGCCGCTATGTTCCCGAAACCTTGATGGCGCCGATCGCGGAGCTCGAGAGCGCCTATGACAAGCAACGTCGAAAACGGAAGTTCCGCCGTCGGTTCGAGTACCTGCTCGAGCACTACGCCGGTCGCCCGACGCCGCTCTATTTTGCCGAGCGCCTGACGGCGGAGCTGGGTGGCGCGCGGATCTACCTCAAACGCGAAGACCTTCTGCATACCGGCGCTCACAAGATCAACAACGCGATCGGCCAGGTTCTGCTGGCCGAAGTGATGGGGAAGGAGCGCGTCATCGCCGAGACCGGGGCTGGGCAACATGGTGTGGCAACCGCAACGGCGGCGGCCTTGCTGGGGCGCAGTTGCACGATCTACATGGGGACCGAGGACATGGTCCGGCAGCGGCTCAATGTCGAGCGGATGCGTCTGCTGGGGGCCGAGGTTGTGGGGGTCGACTCCGGGAGTCGCACGCTGAAGGACGCGATCAACGAAGCGCTGAGGGATTGGGTGACCAACGTGCGGAACACGCACTATGTGCTGGGATCGGTTCTGGGACCGGATCCCTACCCACGGATGGTGCGCGACTTTCAGCGTGTGATTGGCGAGGAAACCAAGAAACAGCTACGCAAGCAAGCCGGTCGCGCGTGGCCCGATGTCGCGATCGCTTGTGTTGGCGGCGGCAGCAACTCGCTGGGACTCTTCTCGGCATTTCTCGACGATGAGCGAGTACGTCTCATCGGTGTCGAGGCCGGCGGTACGGGGAGTGAGTTGGGCCGCCATGCAGCGCGCTTCAAAGGCGGCACGTTGGGTGTACTGCACGGGACCAAGACCCTGGTTCTACAGGATGAAGAAGGGCAGGTCGCAGGTACCCACTCGGTGTCGGCGGGGCTCGACTACCCGGCGATCGGTCCCGAACACGTTTCGCTACGCGACTCGGGACGGGCGGAGTACACCTCGGTCGGGGATGACGAGGCGATTGAAGCCTTCCATCTACTTGCGCGTACCGAGGGAATCCTACCGGCACTCGAATCGGCGCACGCGATCGCCGAGGCGGCTCGCCGTGCACCGGCGCTGATGCCGGAAACGGTCCTGGTGATCAACCTGTCGGGCCGCGGTGACAAGGACGTCGAGTCGGTACTGGCGTACGACGAGCAGCGGGAATGAGCATGTCACCGATCGACCAGGCGTTTGCACGGACAAAGAATCAAAAACGCGCCGCGTTCATCCCCTACCTGACCGCGGGTGATCCCAATCTCGAATGTACCGAAGAGCTCTTGGGGGCTTTGGTCGACGCCGGTGCCGATCTGATCGAGCTGGGTGTCCCGTTCAGCGACCCGATCGCCGATGGACCCGTCAACCAGCGGGCGGCGACGCGGGCTCTGGCCGGCGGTGCGACCTTGTCCGGAATCCTCGATCTGGTGTCGCGGAACCGTGACCGACTTGGTATACCGATCGTACTCTTCACCTACTTCAACCCTCTTTTTGTGTGCGGGCTTGGACGTTTCGCCGAACAAGCATCGTCGTCGGGAGTCGATGGAGTTCTATGTGTGGATCTACCGCCGCACGAGGCGGCCGAGGAGTACACGCAGGCCTTACGCGACCGGGGCGTCGACACGATCTTTCTGCTGGCGCCGACCAGCGACCGCTATCGCGTGCGAGAGGTAGCCGCGGCCTCGACAGGGTTTGTCTACTACGTGTCGCGCACCGGGGTCACGGGAGCGACAGGAGAGCTACCCAAGGAACTTGTGCGTGAGGCGAAGAAGCTTCGCCGCCGGCTAGAGCAACCGCTGGCGGTAGGATTTGGAATCTCGACCCCGGAACAGGCCGGAGCTGTTTCCAAGGTGGCCGACGGCGTGGTCGTCGGAAGCGCGTTGGTACGCACGGTGGAGGAGATGGGGGATGATCCGGAACTCGTGAAGCGCCTGGAAGGGCAGGCACGACAACTTGCGGAGGCACTTGGACGATGAGTATCGGAGATCAGACAACGGAGTCCTTTCTGGTCGAAGCGCGGGTGCGTGGTCGGTATCTAGTGCGGTCGGCGGTGGAAGCGGAAGACCATTCCGGTGCTCCAGTGCTGGTCGGTTTTCACGGCTATGCGGAAAACGCCGAGCGGCACCTCCAGGCTCTCGTCTTGGTGCCGGCGATCTCGACCTGGCATGTGGTCGCGGTTCAGGCGCTCCACCCCTTCTACAACCCCAAGACCGGTGAGGTGGTGGCGGGATGGATGACAAAGCTCGACCGTGAGGAGGCCATCGCCGACAACATCTCCTATGTGGATCGTGTCGTGACCGACGCTTTAGGGCGGCTCACCGTCGACGGGCCGCTGGTGTTCGCGGGTTTCTCCCAGGGAACGGCGATGGCCTACCGGGCGGCACTCGGTACGAGCCACAAAGTCGGGGCTGTGGTTGCGCTCGCCGGCGATCTGCCTCCCGAGATTCATCCGGGCGAGAGTGCCACTGGTCCCGAAAAGGTCTTGATCGGCCGCGGAACCCAGGACGAATGGTACGACGAAGCGAAAATGGAGAGCGATGTCGCACGCCTCGAATCGATGGGCTCGAAGGTCGAGACTTGTGTCTTCGACGGCGGCCACGAATGGGGGACAGAGTTTCTCTCGGCGTGCGCTACGTTTCTCCGGTCGTTGAGCAAAAGCTGAGGAGTCAGCGGCTCGTAGGGACCCGGCTACGGGCCGGCTTCCCGCGGTGCTCGCCGAGGCGCGTCGCAGCACGGGACCCCCCGACCCGGTCTGCCCGCGACACACGGTTGCCTCAGCCTGCTCGGGTTGCTACTTGCCGCGCAGGATTCGCGTGAAGCAGTAGCCTGCGAACAGGGTGACAGCCGCCATGCTGACGATCATGAACACCAGGGCGAAGGGTTCCATCGTCTAGTCTCCCGTTGTTTGGGATTGTCGGCGTACCCAGGCCCACCTGATTCCTACCAGACAAGCCACTAGGACTGAGGCGAGCAGTAGCCGGCTGAGCCAAAGAAACGGTGCCTGGCTCGGGTCGGCGAGGTTTTGCATAAGGAGCGTCGGAAGCGCCTGGGTGATACCCCACCAGACCAGCAGGGTGAGCAGAAAGAGCGGCGTGATCCACTGGATGACCACTCTGTAGAAACGCGGTATGCGCAGGTCGGCACCGCGATGGAGCTCCGTCCAGCCGCGGTCGATTCCGAAGACCCAGGCGAAGAGCACAATCTCGATGGTGGCGAAGATCACCAAGCCAAAGGTGCCCGCCCAGTAGTCCCAGTCGCCGAGAACACCACGACGGTAGAAGACCACATGAAAGAGACCGAGTGGGAGCGACAGCCCTGCCAGTACGCCGACCGCTTTCTTGCGGGTAAAACCCATCTCCCGCTGCAAGAAGGCGATCGTCGGGCTGGCGAGTGCCACGCTCGAGGTGATGCCGGCGACAAAGAGTAGAAAGAACCACAGAAAGGCCGCCAGCCGGCCTAGAACCTCGCTGCCTGGGAGGCCCTGGAAGACGATGCTCATCGCCACGATTCCCAGGTCGTAGGAGCCACCGTTGGCGATGGCGGTTGCCCCAGCGACGCCAAAGAAGACAACCGCCGCGGGGATTGCGATAGTGCCGCCGAGAACCACCTCGACAAACTCGTTGGTGGCGGCGGTGGAGAGCCCGGTCAGAGTGATGTCGTCGTCGCGTCGCAGATACGAGGCGTAGCAATGGACGCTGCCGACGCCGACCGACAGTGTGAAGAACATCTGTCCCGCCGCCGCGAGCCAGACCCGGGCGTCGGCGAGCGCCCCCCAGTGGGGGCTCCAGATGAAGTTCAGACCTTCCGCCGGTGACCCAGCGGCCGCCGGTAGGGTCAGTACCCGCACCACCAACACGAGCGCAAAAACAAAGAGCACCGGCATACCGATGAGGGCTAGCCGTTCGATCCCGCCGCTGATACCCCGTCCCACCACCCAAACGACAAACAACAGGGTGATCAGAAAGAAAAGGATGGTGGGTGTAGCTGCCGTATGCGATCCATCAAAGACGTTCTGGTACGAGCCGAGATACCCGCGCATCGCTTCGACCTCACCTAGACCGAAGTAGTCGCCGGTGAGGCTGAAGAACGAGAGCGCCAGCATCCAGGAGACGATGAAGGTGTAATAGATAAAGATGACCAGCGGGATAAAGAGACCGAGGACCCCGAGGTACTTGGCCCAGCGAGTCTTGCGATCGGTCAGGACGTCGAACATCCCGGGCAGCGAGCTGTGGCCGTGGGCGCCGCCAAGACGGCCGATACCCCATTCGATCCACATCAGTGGGATGCCGAGCAGCAGAAAGGAGATGAAGTAGGGGATCATGAAGGTGCCGCCACCGTTCTGGGTGGCTTGCACCGGGAAGCGCAGGAAGTTCCCGAGACCGACGGCGTTACCGGCCATGGCCAACACCAGCCCGACTCGGGTACTCCACCGTTCGCGATCGTCGACGGTCATGCCGGGCGGCTAGTCCTTGGGCATCACAACCCAGAGGATGATGTAGGCGAGGATTCCGGGGAAGCCCGCAGAGACGATCGAAACGATGACGTAGAGAATCCGGACCAAGGTAACGTCCCAGCCCAGCCATTCGGCCAGGCCTCCGCAGACTCCGGCGATCAGGCTATGGCGGCGGGATCGTCGCAGGGGGTTTCTCGTTTCAGTCATCGTGAGGTCCTCCTCTGTTCAGAGACTACGGGACGCCGTACCGACGGTTGGCCCTCTCAAGGCGATGGACGGTAAGATATCAGCCGACCGAGGCGCACGATTTTGGGGCTGCGCCATCGACCCAGGACCATGTTGTCGTATTTCACCTTTCCACCCAGGGAGATCATTGTCTCCCGGCTCCGACGGATCGAAGGCGGTGCCGGGTCGCGAGACGAGCTCTTTGCGAAGATCGCCGAAACGCTCCAGTCACGCACCTTGGATGCTGCAGCCTTTTCGTTTCTGCTGATCGAGTTGATGCACCGGCACGAGGACCTCGTCGAGGAGGATCTGGCCACTTTCATCCCCAAGTGCGTGGACGCGCTGACCGGCGATCGGGAGCTGTCGCAGGCCGCAAGGGACGCTTTCGACGAGTTGGGGCGCCAAAAGTCCTGACAACATAGCCTGGTTGTGAACTAGTTCACAGCGCCGGCGCCTGGATGCCCGTATGTTGAACAGGCTTCTTCATCCCCCTTATTGGCGAGAGGTTACCTCCTTACCTCTCGCCTCTCTTTTTTTTCGCGCCGGTGCATTGGTGCGCGAAGAGTCTGGTCGCCAGAAGGCGTGGGTCAACGGACTGGTCCTCGCCGGTCTTCTCGCTTGCTCCGGAGGAGCCGATCACAACGGGGCTTCTTCGACGCCACCGCCGGTTCTGGTCCTGGCCGCGGACGGTCTGGAGTGGAGCCTCGTGCTGCCGATGGCTCAGGCCGGTGAGCTCCCAGAACTGGCTCGGCTTATGGATACGGGGACCTTCGGTTTCCTACGTACCAGCCGGCCGACATTTTCGCCGATCATCTGGACGTCGATAGCCACCGGGCGACCGCCGGTCGAGCACGGGGTCCGTGGATTCGTTCGCCAGCGTGGGCGCGACCGTCGCCTATTCAACAGCTACGACCGGAAGACCAAGGCGTTCTGGAACATCCTTTCCGACTACGGACGTCGCGTCGCGACGGTGGGCTGGTGGATGACCTTCCCGGTCGAAGAGGTGGACGGTGTGATGGTCGCGCAGGTCAATACCATCGACCAGACGCGGCGGACCGGCGGCCGGGCGATCTTAAAGGGAGGTCTCGTCGAGGAGCTCGAGGGGCAGGTTTTTCCGACGGATCGCCTCGACGAGTTTCTCGAAATTAACCGGCGTGTTTCCGGCGAGCTCGCCGAGCGGATGATCGAGACGTTTGGATTCTCGCGGCCGCAAACGCCCCTAGCACGCCGTCTGTGGGAGAACACCAGCTGGTCGTTGCGAGCGGACGCGACGTATCTGGAGATCGCGGAGCGTCTCGCGGGAGAGAGATTTGATCTTCTGGCCTGCTATCTGGGAGGCACCGATGTGGTTGCCCA
>JAOTZA010000433.1 GCA_029861655.1 Acidobacteriota bacterium
GGAATCATCGTCGTGGTCCGCGGCGCCACCATCCCCAGTGGCACCGTCATCTGAATCTTGACCGACTCGTCGATGAGGATCTGCCTTGTTGCTTCCGAGGCAGTGCCCCTGGCCAAGACCGGTGGCCTGGCCGACGTGGTGGGCGCGCTCACCTTCCACCTCACCCGGGCCGGCCATGACGCGAGGCTCATTCTGCCCTTCTACTCCGGTATCGAGGCGCCGGCCGGCGGCCTCGCGCCCGTCGAACAGGTACAGGAGGTCGAGCTCGAGATGGGCGCCCGGGTCTTGCGCTTCAGCCTCTTGCGCTGGGCCGGCGAGGACGATCGCCAGACGATCTACCTCCTCGACTGCCCCGAGCTTTACCATCGCGATTCAATCTATTCGGCCGACCCCGACGAACCGCTGCGTTTCGCGTTTCTCTGTCGCGCGGCGCTCGAATCGTGCCAGCGCTTGGAGTGGTCACCCCAGGTCTTCCACTGCCACGACTGGCACGCGGCGCTGCTGCCTGTCTACCTCGCGGCATCTGGACGCTCTTGGCCACTGCTCGGGGCGTCCAGGACCCTTCTCACCCTGCACAACATCGCCTATCAGGGCGTCTTCGAGGAAAAGTGGCTCGACTCTATGGGTCTGGGCGGAGGCACCGGCTTCCCGGCCGAGGCGAGCTATGCCTCGGGGTATGTGAACCTCCTGGCGGCCGGAATCGCAACCGCCGATCTTCTCTCGACGGTCAGTCCGACGTATGCCGAGGAGATTCAAACACCGGAGCTCGGCATGGGGCTCGACGGGATTCTCCAACGACGCCGGCGCGAGCTCTTTGGGATCCTCAACGGAGTCGACTACGACATATGGGACCCGCGAGTCGACCCTCTGATCCCCTTCAACTACACACCCACCGATTTGTCGGGCAAAGCGAAAAACAAGTCCGCACTGCTCTCCGATCTCGGTCTGCCACTCGCGCCCGACCTGCCGCTCGCCGGTGTGGTCACCCGCCTGGTCGAGCAGAAGGGCCTGGATCTTCTGGTCGACGTTCTTCCACGGGCGCTCGAGCAGAAGAAACTCCACCTCGTCGCGCTGGGCAGCGGCGAGGAGCGCTACGTGAGATTTCTCCGTTCTCTCGAGCTGCGCTTTCCCCAGGCGGCCCGATACCGCAACGGCTACGACGAGGAACTCGCACATCGAATCGAGGCGGCGAGCGATCTGTTCCTGATGCCCTCGCACTTCGAGCCTTGCGGCTTGAACCAGATGTACAGCCTGCGTTATGGGACGCCGCCGCTGGTCCGGGCAACCGGCGGTCTGGCGGATAGTGTCCAACCCTTCGATGCTCCCACCGGCAGCGGCACCGGGTTCGTGTTCGAGTCGTTCACCCCGGAGGCCTTTTCCGCAGTATTCGACCAGGCCCTCGAAACCTGGAGCAACCGCGCAACCTGGCATCGGTTGATAGCCAACGGCATGGCAAAAGACTTCTCCTGGAAAACCCAGGTCGGCGAGTACGAGGTTCTCTACCGTTTTCTCGCTACCACCGGCGCCCTCTCAATGTAGGAACATCGGCAGGTAATCCGACTCTTCTTATGAACATGGCGCAAGCCTATTTCCCAACGGGACACATACCCTTCGAAACGAAGAGGCCCACACCATAGGGTGCCTGACCGAAAGGTATGCCTCCCCACCACCGATTACCGTTACCCGTTGAACCAAATCCACACCACCCCGACGCAGGCCACCAACAGGATCGAAAGCCACAGATCCCGACGCTTCCAGGCGGGGTCCGATGGAGCCAGGACCGGTGTCACCGAGGTGGTCTCCTCCGCGGTGGCAAAGGTCAATCCCGCCAGCTGCTCGCGGGCCGGCTCACCGGTCGCCAGACTCACGACCACCAGAACCGCCGAGCAAACGACGAACAGAAACACCGCGAAGTGCAAAAAGTTCGAGTCGGCGTAAAGGTGGAGCCAGCCACTCAGCTGGTCTTTGCCGATCTCCGCCGCCAGCCGCCCCATGCCGAGAACAAAACCAGTGGCGAGCGACGCGATGGCACCGGTGGCGTTGACCCGCTTCCACAAAACACCGATCAGAAAGACCGCCGCGATCGGGGGCGAAATGTAAGCTTGGACACTCTGCAGATAGACATAAAGCTGACTCGAGATGAGCTTCATCATCGGGATCCAGGCGAGGCCAAAGCCCACCAGAACCACCGTGGCCCACTGGCCTACCCGAACCAGCGTCTGCTCCGAGGCTTGCGGGCGGATCTTCTTGTAGATGTCCCAAGTGATGAGCGTCGAGCACGAGTTGAAGACCGAGGAGAGCGAGCTCATCAGGGCCGCCAGCAGTCCCGCAACCACCAGCCCTCTAAGCCCCACGGGGAGCAGAACACCGATC
>JAOTZA010000131.1 GCA_029861655.1 Acidobacteriota bacterium
GCACGACGAGGACCGAGAGCGTCAGCCCCCAGTCAGAAAAATCGGGAAGCAGTCTCAGGGTCGCCGGGTCGATCTGCGCCACCAGGCCCTCGAGCCCGCCGACCGCCGGGTGCGACAGCGCCACATAGGCGGCGATGAAGACACCCACCATGGCGATCGCGAACTGGATCATGTCGGCGGCTAGGACACCCCAAAGCCCGGAGAGCGCCGAGAAGACGATACAGATGGCGCCGCACACGACGACCGTCTGCAAACGGTCCCAGCCGAGCATCACGTTGGCGATCTTGACCGCCGCCAGAGTGACCGAGGCCATGATGGCGCAATTGAAGAAGAGCCCGAGATAGACGGCGCGGAAGCCGCGCAGAAAGGCGGCCGATCGCCCCGAGTAGCGAAGCTCGTAGAACTCGAGATCGGTCAGCACGCCGGATCGTCGCCACATCCGGGAGTAGAAGAAGACGGTCATCATGCCGGTCAGGAGAAATGCCCACCAGGCCCAGTTCTGCGCCACTCCCTTGGTGCGCACAAAGTCGGTCACCAGGTTGGGGGTGTCGGTAGAAAAAGTGGTCGCCACCATCGACGTTCCAATGAGCCACCACGGTGCCGCTCTCCCGGAGGCGAAGAACTCGGTGGTGCCCTTGCCGGCCCGGCGGGCGAAAAACACGGCCGGAGCGAAGGCGGCGGCGAGGCAGACCGTGATCACGATCCAGTCGATGGTGGCGAGCTGCATAGCGGGGCTCCTCTGTCCTAAGCTGTGGCCCGGCTGCTCGCTGTTCGAGAACCAAGACCTTCACCGTTCCGGTTGGTGGAGCGGATCATACCCTCGCCGGCGGGACCGGTGGCGTTTGCTCGGGCGCTGCGAAACAATGAGCCCTCACGACAAGGCCTACCTTGAACGGGAAGGGGAGACACATGAGACTCAGGACACTTGCCATCTTCTCCACGACGGCCGTCGCCTCGGTCGCGCTGACTCCGCCCGCCGCGGCTGAGTCGGTCACGACTCTCGACCTGATGCCGGTTCCCGAATCTGTCGAGCTCGGGTCCGGCGACTACACCGTCGCCGCCGACTTCTCGGTCGCGATCGAGGGAGCCGGTACGACCGATCGCCTGCGCGGAGGCGTCCGGCGGATGCTTCGTCGCCTATCGGACCACACCACCCTGTTTTTTGAGCCGACGACGTTTCTCGACCTCTCATCTAGAGACGGCGTGTCTATGAGGGTCGGGGTCGAGCGAGAGGGGGTGCTGGAACTCGGTGAGGACGAGAGCTACACGCTCGCCGTCAGCGGCGATGGGGTGCGGCTCGAGGCGGTCACCGACATCGGCGCTCTGCGTGGTCTCGAGACCTTCTTGCAGCTGGTGGTTCTCGATCAGCGCGGGATCACCGCGCCTGTTGTCGAGATCTCCGACGCACCACGCTTTCCCTGGCGCGGTTTGATGATCGACTCGAGCCGGCATTTCATGCCCGTGGACGTGGTCAAGCGCAACCTCGACGGCATGGCGTCCGTCAAGCTCAATGTCATGCACTGGCATCTGGCCGACGACCAGGGGTTCCGGGTCGAGAGCCTGGCGCTACCCAAGCTCCACGAGATGGGCTCGGACGGCTCCTACTACACCCGCAATCAGATCCGCGAGGTGATCGATTACGCGGCCGAGCGAGGCATTCGGGTGATGCCGGAGTTCGACCTGCCCGGGCATGCCACTTCCTGGGTGGTCGGCTATCCCGAGCTGGCAAGCCAGCCGGGGCCCTACGAGATCGAACGCAGCTGGGGGATCTTCAAACCCACGGTCGACCCGACCCGTGAGGAGACCTACCGTTTCCTCGACACGCTGATCGGCGAGATGGCGGAGCTTTTCGACGACGCCTTCCTGCACATCGGCGGCGACGAGAACACCGGCGAGCACTGGAACGAGAACGCGGAGATCCGCAAGTTCATGGCGGAGAACGGCTATGCGGACGCCCACGAGCTGCAGCAGTACTTCAGCCAGAGGATGCAGAAGATCCTCGAGGGGCACGGCAAGCGGATGGTCGGTTGGGATGAGATCCTCCAGCCCGAGCTGCCCGCCAGCATCGTCATCCAGTCCTGGCGCGGCCGCGAGGCGCTCTACGAGGCGGCGGGCCGCGGCTACTCGGGGATCTTGTCGAACGGCTACTACATCGATCTGATCCAGCCGACCGACTTCCACTATCTCAACGACCCGCTGCCCGAGGACGCCCCGATCTCGGCTGAGGACGCGCAGCGAGTGCTGGGCGGCGAAGCGACGATGTGGGCGGAGTTCGTCAACCCCGAAACAGTTGACTCGCGGATCTGGCCGCGAACCGCCGCGATCGCCGAGCGGTTCTGGTCGCCCGGGCACATTCGGGACGTCGGCGACATGTACCGACGCCTCGACAGGATCAGTCTGCGTCTCGAAGGGCTGGGGCTCCAGCACGAGCGCAACCAGCGCATGATGCTCAGACGGTTGTGTCAGTGTCGGGACGTCGACGCCCTCGAGGTGTTGCTTGGAACCGTCGAGCCGGTCAAGATCTACAATCGCGGCCGCCAGAGAAAGCACACCTCGTTCTCGCCTCTCACGCGAGCGGTGGATGCCGCCCGCCCCGACGCTGCTCCGGCGCGCCGGTTTCGAAGCTCGGTCGAGCGTCTGAGCGCCGGCGGCTTCGAAGATTCACAGGAGATCGACGCGGCCCGCTCCTGGCTGCGTCTCTGGGAAGACAACCACGGCGCGCTCGAGGAAGTTTTCCGAACATCACCGGCGCTTGCCGAAGTGGAGTCGCTGTCGCGCGATGTGTCCGAGATCTCAGAGGCGGCTCTCGACGCCCTGGATTTTCTCGGCGAGCGGAAAACCGCTTCCCTCGACTGGCTGCGTCCGCGGCTCGAGCGGCTGGAGGCGGCGCGCGAGTCGAGGGGGCAGCTCGAACTGATGATCGTCGAGCCGCTTTCCAAGCTCCTGTGCGCCGCGGCCGGCGAGGCCGGCGCAGACGAGCCCGGTTGCCGCGCCGAGACGGCTCCGGCCGCCGGTCCGAGCCACTAGGTGGACACATACCTTTGGGCGGGTTTTGAGAGCCAAGAGGCCTGGTCTCTCGGGAGCCGAAAGGTGTGTCCCCCTAGACCTCGGTCCGCTCGATCCAGCCTTCGATCGCTTCCCGGGTCGCATCCGGCGCTTCGGTCAGTGGCCAGTGATTGGCCGGAAGGGTGATCACCTCGCTGTTCGGGAAGCGGGCGACTTCTTCTCGATTGATCTCGCTGTCGGCGAGGGTCGTGCTGCCCGAGAGAAGCACCGCGACCGGAACCTCTATCTCCGACAGCGGCGGCAGCGGCGAGACCGTGGCGATCAACTGGCCCAGATAGTTGGCGGTCGGTAACGAGCCGAGGATGGGACGAAGTGAGGTGTATCTCTTGGCGATCTCTTCGAACGACTCCGCGCCCTGGAGCGCCTCGCGAGTCTGCTCGTCGAGTCGGCGAATGTCGCGATTCGGGATCGTGCGTCGGCGAATGCCCATGGCGTTGAGGGCTCGAATCAGCGCTCGGACCGCTCGTACCAGCCAGCGAACTTGCCACAGACGCCGCTGCTTGCCCCGCAGCCCTCGAGGGAACAACGGGTCGATGAGCACGAGACCGCGGACCCGTTCCGGGTACCGATGAGCCAGGTGGATCGCGATCTGGGCTCCGAGGCTGTGACCCACGACGACCGCAGCGGGGAGGCCCTCGGCGTCGAGCATCGCGACGACGTCTCGAGCCCACCTGGCGCAGCTCTGGCCGCCACGCACCATGGATTCGCCGTTGCCGCGCAAATCCGGCGCGAGGACGTTCCACGACTCGGTCAACCAGGTGTGCTCGACGAACTCCGACCAGCGGGTGTGGTTGCTGGCGGCGCCATGAAGAAGAACCAGAGTCCGGTCGTCTTCGGTTGCCGGGCGAGACAGCCAATAGGCCAGGCCGACACCGTCGGCAGCGATCATCGACCGTTGCTCGTTCATTGCGCCGAGTATAGGTCCTGCCGGAACCTCTCCCGCTGATAGGGTCGAGCAGTTTTTCTACCGGGGGTAGCTCGAATGAAGCCGTCATCGATCCAGGCAACTCACTCCGGCTCCACGCCGGAATCCACTCGTTTCGCGACCTTGAGGATCTGCATTTCCGCAGTCTCCCTTTTTGCGCTTATCCAGGCCGGGTTCATCCTGGTGCGGCAGCAGCATTTCGATGTGGGCGCCGCGATCGGACTTTCCAAGGCGGGAGTCATTGCCGCCGTGCCGACGGTGCTTGGGCTGACCTTGCTGGTTCTGCTGACCCGCCGCTGGCACCGTGCGTCGAAGCAGGGTGACCCACATCGAGCGACGCGCTCGATGCTCTTCGGATCCGTTGCGGCCGTCAGCGCTTGGATGATCGCGGACGCATGGGTGTCCGGCCCTTTGATTCCGACGGCGCTGGAGATCTGGATCGAGATCGCTGCGGCTCTGGCGATCGGCATCGCTGTGGCCTGGCGGCCGCCCTCGGCGCTCTTTTGCAGAAGGGCCTCCTATCTCGCGGCCGTTGCGATCCTCGTTCTTCTTCTTCCCATGCCCGACACTGGCTTTGTCAGAGGTTCGGAAGGCGAGGCGAAGTCGCCGACCGGAGGAGGCCGCGTCGCTCTCGACCGGGCACCCGATGTGGTCCTGATCTCGGTTGATACGTTCCGCGCAGATCGCGTCGGTGCCTACGGCAGCTCGCTCACCTTGACCCCGGAGATCGACCGTTTTGCCGCCGAGGGCCTGGTCTTCGAGCGCGCGGTCGCTGCGTCCCCGTGGACGGTGCCCAGCGTGGCCTCCATGCTCACCGGCCTGCCGACGATTCGCCACGGCGCCGGTCGCCCCCTGCATTCGGGACTGACGTTTGTGCGCTCCGCCCTGGTCTCGGACGCCGTCACCGTGGCCCAACGATTCTCGGCCGCGGGGTATCGCACGCGAGCGGTGGTGGCGAATGGATTTCTCTCGCCGGCCTTGGGGATAGCGCGTGGATTCGACGAATACGACACGCCCTTCCTTCGGGCCACGGGCTCCATCTTCCTGCGAGACATTCCCCTGGCACGTCTCGTCTTTGCTCTTTACCCGGTCGAGAAGTGGGCGGACTACCGGGCGCAGGGAGTGACCGACAGGGCCCTCGAGATCCTCGAGGAGGACGCTCCGGAGCCCCTCTTTTTGTGGGTGCACTACATCGATCTGCATACGCCGTTTCAGGCCGATCCCGCCGAGTTCGATCTCGGCGCCTGGAGTGCCGAGATTCATCAGGATCAGCCCAAGGTTCGCGAAGACGGCACGGTTGTGGGTGACTTCTTTGCAGGGACCTCCAATGTCCGTGGGGGTATGCTCTGGCTCGATCCGACCGACCGTCAGCGAATCGCGGGCTACTACGATCGCGCCGTCGCGTACGTCGACGGCGAGCTCGGTCGTCTCTTCGGGGTGATGCGGGATTCCGGCCGGGATCGTCCCCTGGTGGCCGCCGTCACCTCCGACCACGGCGAAGAGTTCTGGGATCACGGCCATTTCGAGCACGGCCACGACTACTACCGCGAGGTGACCCGCATTCCGCTGATCCTCTGGAGCCCGGGCCGCGTCCCATCGGGGCGTGTGGGCGCCCAACCCGTCGGGCTGGTCGATGTAGCCCCCACACTGCTCGACCTTGCCGGTCTGGAGGCGGCCAGAGCCGAAACACCCGACGAGGGGGAGTCTCTGGTAGCTCTCTGGGAGAACGAATCCGCAGCGGGCGAATCCAACCGGATTCGCTTCTCCGAAGGCAACCTCTACGGCATGCCTTCGGTTCTGTTGGAAGAAGGGACCTGGCGATTCATCCTTCGAGCCCACGGTGCCGGGGAGCTCTATCACGCCTTCGACGATCCCCTCGAACTGGAGAATCGGGTAGCCGAGGAACCCGAGCTGGTGGCGCGTTACCGGAAACTGATCGAGCCTCGACTGGCGTTTCTACTCCAGAGCAGCGGCAACGAGGCACCGGCTCTCGATGCGGAGACCCGAAAGGCCCTGCAATCGCTCGGCTATATTCAGTAGGGCCAGGCCGCGTAGGGATTCGAGACCCTAATCCGCAAAGCGTCAGGTCACTGGCCCGGTGCGAGGTACATCTGGATCAAGAGAATCGCATCCAGGTAGAAGTGGGCGACGACCAGAATCCACAGGTTGCGCTTCAGGACTAGAAAGGAGATTGCGAGTGCCAAACCCATGAAGCCGGTCTGGACGATGCCCATCGGCCCCCAGGCGAAGTGCACGAGGCCGAAGATGATCGAGCTGACGACGACGGCAGTCCTCAATGCCGTCTTGCTCGCTCCGCCCAACGCCTCCAGACGGGTGATCAGAAACCCGCGGTACAGAATCTCCTCTCCGAGTGAAGACGCAATGAAAACGCCCACCAGGGCAACC
Source organism: Acidobacteriota bacterium (assembly GCA_029861655.1). GTDB lineage: Bacteria > Acidobacteriota > Thermoanaerobaculia > Multivoradales > JAHEKO01 > JAOTZA01. The sequence goes on from JAOTZA010000131.1 coordinate 6,398, forward strand.
ATCAACATGGGCAGGTTGCCGGCCAGGTAGTTGTAGCCGCTCATGTCGGCTTGCTCTGGCCGGCCGACGATGTTGGCCATTACAATCGCGCCCAGAATGAAGCCCGCGAGCGCGGCGACGAAAACTACGAGTGACTTCCACAGCGCGCCGAAGAAGGCGCGTCGGTCAATCGGTCGAAACGCAAGACCCAGGTGCTCCCATCCCTGCCCTCGCAGGCGTAGGCCCAGCCAAATCGTCGCCAGCATCAGGATGTTGGCCACCCAGACGATGGCTTGGAATCTCAGTGGGTTCTCGCCGACCCACGGCCGACCGATTCCGAGGACCGCAAAAGCGACCGCGAAAACGGCCAGGATCTCGGCCGTTTGCGCCCACTTGTTCTCCGCCAGAAGGCGACGGACGTCTCGCTGTACGGCCTCGGGCTCGGACATATCAGATGTTACGGGCGCGAGTGTGTTCTGTTTCGCGGTGTCGGTAAGGAATCCACTTCGGGTCCGAGTCTTTCACGGTGCGCCACGTCCGAGCGGTGGTGAAAGGCCTAGCGCTGGCGCCGGCGGTCCCGCCGCTTCTACTCTGGTTGCCACGAAGGTCAGGGCCGGCTCGGTTCGTAGTGTTGTCGTGCGGCTTCGATCTCGTCGAGCAGCGCCGATCGGTTCGCCAATGCCGTTCGCAGGTCGATTCCGTCGCCGCGCCCCGGAAAGCGGGCCCAGGTTCCCATCCGCTCGTCGTCGAGGCGGCGCTCGAGTTCGTCGAGCCGGGCGAGCCAGGTGTGGGCGACCGCCTTCCCGCGCGGCTGATCGGCCAGTGGAGGCGTCCCCTCGACGGTCACCAAGATGGCTCCGGTGTGCGCGGCGGACCGACGCGGCACGACACCCGTGGGGAGGCCGTTGAGCACCCCCTCGTTCGAGTGGCGCTCGAGAACCAGCATGGTCGAGAAAAGACTCCGCAGATCGATCTCGGTTTCGCCGCGTTTCTCACCGGTCGCGCGAAGAGCGAGCCAGGTCGTCTTCTCGACCTCGAGAATCGTCTCGAGCCGGATCTCTCCCGTCATTGTGGAAGCGTTGACCCGCAGCTCTACTTCTCCGCCACGCACAAGCTCGAGCGCAGCGACGGCGTCGCGGTCCGGGTCGAACCTGACGCGGCCCTTCACCCTCACCTCTCCCGGCGCCGCCAGCAAGAGCTCTTCGCCCGGTAGCGTCCCCTCCACCGAAAACTCGATTGCCGGACCGTTGGTCACAAACGTACGCCCGCGCCGAACCGCCTCGAGCCACGCATCGGCATTGAGGGGCCCGTCCAGCTTCGCGTAGAAGCGCTCCCTCCCCGGCAGGCCGGGCAGGCAGGGGTAGTCGGTGCCGGCGGTGGGCCCGATGCGGAACCCGAGGTTCAACGCTTCGTACCATCGGTCGTAGAACGGAAAGCCCAGGTTCAGGACCTCGACGAAGTCGAGGACCTCGTCGTGTCCCCAGACCGCAAGGCCTTCTTCGGCTCCGGCGAGTCCCCAGTGGGCGTAGCCATTGATCGCGCCCTGACCGTGCGCCTCCTCCCATACCCGGTCGTAAAGCAGGTACTGATCCGGCATGTCGATGAAGCTGTGTGCGCCGAGCACGATTGTGTGGCCGAGCACGTGGGTCCGCGGGTTCTCCTGGCCCGACAGCAGGAGCACATCGCCCCTCTGGTAGACCGAGCGGCGCCCGAACCGGTGCTGCGGCGTGATGTGCACGTCTTGCGCGAGGCCCATCTGTAGGAAGTTCGCTACGTGCAGGCCCTCGGCCTCCATCCAGGTGGCCAGCCGCCGGTCGAAGCGCGGGTGGGGCCGCGGGATGTGAAGGTGATCGTCGGCGCCAAACCAGCCCTCGCGTGGGAGGTCGATCCAGCGGTCGAGGTCGAGGTCCAACCGCGTGACTCGCCCCTCTTCGACCAAGACCGTGTTGCTCGAGCGCTTGTACTCGATGCCCTTGGTTGCCCGGACCGAGTAGGCCCCGGTGGGCAGCCGGACTTCGATCGAGCCGTCGGCATAGAACTGGGTGGTTCCAGTGTAGGGGTTCGAGACCGCGCGGTGCCCGTGCCGCATGGCCTGGAATACCTCGAACCCGGGGACCCAGGCGTGAACCGGCAGGTTGCGGCAGTCGGAGAAGACGGTCAGCGCGTCCTCGGGAATGACGGCCAGCCCCCCTTCGTCGAGGAGTTCGACGCGGGCCGAGGTCGGCTCGCCCGTGGCGGCGTCGCGGACCGTCAGTACCAGGGTACCGGCCGGCTCGTGCGGCGCACCGCTTTCGTCACAGGAACCCGTCGACAGGAGTACGAGCAACGCGATGGCGCCCGCGAGCGTTGCTTTCATCCGATGCACATCGCTGCGCGGATCTGCGGTGCTGCGCATT
>JAOTZA010000434.1 GCA_029861655.1 Acidobacteriota bacterium
GTTGATGGACGAGTTCTTCGATGAACCTCAAAGACACGCCAGCGGGCGCTATCAGATTGCCGTAGTCACCGACGTCCGCGCCGCGGGTTTCGCGGAGGATTTTCCAAGCCTGCTGGACCGCCTCGATTCCAATCTGGAGACCGCGCTTGTTTTTGTCGAGGCTTCGGACGAAGTTCTGCTGCGAAGATTCTCGGAGACGCGGCGCCCACACCCGCTGGCCAAGGGGACCTCGCTTCTCGAAGCCATTCGTGCGGAGCGTCGGCTGCTGGCCGAGTTGCGGGCGCGCGCCGATCTCATCATCGACACGAGTGAAACCTCGGTGCACGACCTCCGGCGGCAGATCTATCGGGAGTTCGCCAGTGCTTTCGAGCGCGAGCCTGAATTGGTCGTTTCGCTTGTGAGTTTTGGGCATAAGCACGGCATTCCACGTGCCGCCGACCTCCTGTTCGACGTGCGGTTCCTAGCCAACCCTCACTTTGTTCAGGAACTCAGGAGCCAGACCGGGCGAGACGAACCGGTTCGCTTGTTCCTCGAGGAGGAGGACGAGTATGGCGAGTTGGCGGAGCGGATCGAAAGCTACCTGCTCCACGTCCTCCCCAAATACCAACGCGAGAACAGAAGCTACCTGTCAATTGGTGTCGGTTGCACCGGCGGGCATCACCGTTCGGTCGCTATGGCCGAGCGGCTTGCAAAGCGGCTTGGTGCGCAGGGGTGGACGGTGCAGCTGAACCACCGAGACATCGAAAAATAGCCCGCTCGTGTCCCCGTTTCCCCCTCGCTGGCTCTGCAGTGAACTGCCCGGTCGAACCCTCCCTTCGCGATTCCGCCTTCTTGCTTCATAATTCGCGGCGATGTTTCGAGTTCTCGTTCTGACCCACGGCAGTCTGGCGGATGAGTTGGTCTCGTCGGCGCGGACTATCGCCGGCGAGGCGCCCGATGTCACGGCGCTGTCGCTTCCTTGGGAAGATTCGCTGGACGAAGCCAGGGCGAAGGTCGGGGCGGCTCTCGAGGGCCTGGCCAACGGCGACGGTGTTCTGATTCTGACGGACATGTATGGTGGAACGCCGTTCAACGTGGCTCGGGGGTTTGCCGAGCCCGGCCAGGTCGAAGTTGTGACGGGAGTCAACCTTCCGATGGTCGTGCGGGTGACCTGCAAAGCGGCCAGCGAGCCGTTCGAGGATGGGCGCGAAACGCTCAGCGAGGTGGCGCTTTGGATCCAAGGAAAGGGCCAGAAGAGCATCTGTCTGTGCACGGAATCGAATCTCCGGGAGGACGGGGATCTCGAGAAGACGAGCGATCTGCCAAAAACACCGGAGGTGGAGAGTGGTTGATCGCGAGGTCCGGATCGTCAATCGCCTGGGACTGCATGCCCGGGCGGCGGCGAAGTTCGTACAACTGGCGGGAACGTTCTCCAGCCGCGTCCGCGTCGCTAGGGACGGAGAGGCGGTCGACGGCAAGAGTATTCTGGGCTTGCTGCTCTTGGCCGCGGCCCAGGGTCAACAAGTGATTCTCAGCTGCGATGGGCCGGACGAACCCGAGGCCCTGGAGCAATTGGCGGCTCTGGTCGAGAGCGGGTTTTATGAAGAAACAGACGAGGAGCAACAGGAAACAGCATGAGTTCGCCGGTCGAGAGAGCCGAACAGGTGTTCCAGGGCCTTGGTGTCTCACCGGGCATCGCGATCGGCCGAGCGGTATCGATAGCGTCGCAGGAGCACGAAATCATCCGTTTCCCGATCCCGCCGGATCGGATCGACGAAGAGATCGCCCGGCTCGACGAAGCGCTGGGTAAGGCGCAGGCCGAGATCGAGGCCATGCGGCTCAAGGCTGGAGCCGAGCTTGGGGCGGAACTCGCGGGAGTTTTCGAAGCGCATTCGCTGATGCTCAATGATGCAGCGTTTGTGGGCAAGCTGCGGGCGCGCATCGCCGAAGAGAGGGTCAACGCCGAATGGGCGGTACACGAGACGGCCGAGGATCTGGCCAGCCGCTTCGCCCGGCTCGAAGCCGAGCGCTTCCGCGAGAAGAGTCAGGATCTCGTAGACGTGTCCCGACATCTGCTGCGGTGCCTCGGCGCGATCTCGCATCACGATATTTCCGAGCTCGAGGGGGAGATCATTGTCGTGGCCCACGACCTGACTCCTTCCGAGGCGATCCGGCTCGGCCGCAACCGAGTCGTCGGGTTTGCCCTCGAGACCGGCGGCCGCACGTCGCACACCGCGATCATCGCGCGCTCGCTTCACATACCCCTGGTCACCGGGTTGCCCGGAGTGACCGAGCTGGTGACCGATGACGATCCGGTGATCGTCGATGGCAACAAGGGTCTAGTCACCCTGCACGCAACAGCAGAGA
>JAOTZA010000435.1 GCA_029861655.1 Acidobacteriota bacterium
ACCACGAGAACGAAGCGGAGAACGACTGCACGACATGTCACCGCTAGACGTCAGCCGCAGAAGGTTCCTGGGCTTTGCCACCGGCGCGGTGGCTGGAACGGCGGCGGGGGTGCCCGCCAGCCGGACCTTGTCGGACTGGGTTGCGGCGACGGATCAGGAGATCCGGCCGCCTAGTGGCCCGGAAGACTCAGTCCTTTCGGTCTGCAAGCTGTGTCCGGGCGGTTGTGGGCTTCGCGTTCGCCGTATCGACGGCCGGCCGGTGAAAGTCGATGGCAACCCGCACCATCCGGTGAGCGGTGGCCGGCTTTGCCCCAAGGGCCAGGCGGCGCTGCAGTCGCTCTTTCATCCCGATCGCCTCATGAGCCCGATGCGCCGGGTGGGCCCGGTGGGCTCGATCGAGTCTTTTGAGCCCCGATCCTGGGAAGAGGCCCTGGCCGAGATCGCGGAGCGGTTGAAGCTGCTTCATCAGGTGGGTCGGCCGGAGTCGCTCGCTATCCTCCGCGGCTGCCGGCGCGGCGTCGACGCCCGGGTGGCGCGGCGTTTTCTCGAGGCCTTTGGCTCGCCCAACGACATCGTTTTGGACCGCGGTGAGGAGGCCGCCACCCTGGCGCTCTATCTGACCCAAGGGGTGAGAGCAGCGCCCGCCTACGATGTTCAGTCAACGGACTATGTGCTCTCGTTCGGCGCGGCATTACTCGAAGCCTCGAGCTCCCCGGTTCACATGATGAGGGCCTATGGAGAGTTCCGCCAAGGTCGGCCCGGACGGCGCGGCAAGCTGGTGCAGATCGAGCCGCGACTTTCCGTGACCGCCTCCTCCGCCGATGAATGGATCGGGATTCGCCCCGAGACCGAGGGGATTCTCGCTCTTGGAATCGCCCAAGTCCTGGTGTCGGAGGGGCTCTATGACCGGGACTTCGTGAGCGAACGGAGCGTGGGTTTCTTCGAGCCACTTGAAGGCTCGAGCGCCCGCGAAAGTCTGGGAGAGTTCCTCAGAAGACACTACGGACTCGAAGAGGTCGCCGAGAAGACCGGCGTCTCCAACAACGTCATCCTGCGGATCGCACGGGAGTTTGCCGGTGCCCGGACCCGGCTGGCGGTCGGACCCCGGAAGGGGCCGCTTCTGCCCGGATCGCTTTTCGACCATCTCGCCGTCCAGACCCTCAATGCTCTGGTTGGGAACCCGGATCGCGCGGGGGGAGTGCTGGTACCGGAGGATGCGCCGCTTGCGGCCTGGCCCCAGCTCCCCGAGGACGAGGCCGCGGCAGCGGGCCGCGCGCGGCCCCGTCTCGATCTCGCCGGGGGAAACTCGGGGCTCTCTCTGACCGACCCCGAAGGCCTGGCCGAGCTCGTCCTGAGCGGCGGTTTCTATCCGCTCGAACTCGCTTTTCTCCTGGAAACCGATCCGGTGCTGACCTCGATGGCCGTGGAGCGCTTTGAGCAGGCCATACAGAAGATCCCGCTAGTGGTTTGCTTTGCCTCGGTTCCCACCGACACCGCCCTGTTTGGCGACTGGATCCTCCCGCAGACCCACTTTCTCGAGCGCTGGGATCTCGAGACAGGGCCTCCGGGTGTGCCGTTCCCGCTGGTGAGCCTGGCACAACCGGTGTGGAGCGATGCGGATTCCACCGCGCGTTCTGCGGCGGATGTCCTGGTTGAGCTGGCTGGCGAAGTTGGTGGGACAGTGGCTTCCGCCTTTCCGTGGTCCGATGTCCCGTCGTTGATTCGCGCTGAGGTGGAGGGTCTGTTTGACTCGCGCCGGGGTGCGCTCATCGGGACCGAGTTCGATGAGGCCTGGGTCCGGATGATGGAGCGGGCTGGCTGGTGGGCACCCGGTTACCGGACGGCCGAGGAGATGTGGCGCGGGATCCGCCAGTCCGGTGGCTGGTGGGACCCGTTCTACGATCACGGCAACTGGCGGCGGGTCCTGCGCACCGAATCCGGGCGCTTCGAGTTCCGCGGCGATCTGCTGCGGGAACTGGGCGACGGCCGAAAACGTCCGTACGAGCTCGCTGCTGCCGGTGGCGAGGCGGAGACGCTCGGCGAGAGCCCCTTGCTGGCCTTGGTCCTGTTCGAGCCGCTTCCGGTCGCCGGAGGGGTCGGGGCCGAGCTGCCGTTTCTCATGGAGCTGCTCGAGCCCGGTCTCGAGGAGAGCTGGACGACCTGGGCCGAGATTCACCCCGAGACCGCCGAGCACATCGGGATCCGAGACCACGACCCTATTCGGCTCACCTCGGATCAGGGCTCGATCGAGGCCAAAGCCCGCGTTACCACCCGGATCGTCGAGGGCGCCGTCGCCGTACCGGTCGGCCTCGGCAAGATCGGTGGCGGCCGATGGGCGAGC
>JAOTZA010000436.1 GCA_029861655.1 Acidobacteriota bacterium
CGAGAATGTAGCGGTAGATCGCCACTCGATGAGGAGCCAGCTGGTCCGCTAACGCTGGGACCGTGATCGTCAAATTCCCCCGCTCCCGTCACCACATCCATCCCGCCGGTGGAGCGCGACACCAGAATCCACCGTTACACCTAGAAAGCACAAGTCCCAACACCCATTTGAAGGGCCTCTGACCCCACCCCATCGGATGGCTCGAGGGACGACTTGGGGCACAGACTGGACGATCGGCCTATAGAGTTGTGTATCCCTTCGCTCCTCCATTTCGTCAGAACAGCAGACAGTCGACGATGTCTCGGCTGAACCAGCACAACGAAAAGGAGCAGAACCATGTGCGACACCAACAAAAGATCAACGCGAAGCAAAACCCAAAGCGGTCGGAAAGGAGCGACCCTGCCCAACTGCTGCGGCCCGATGATCGAGCGAATGATGAAGACCTTCTCCGAGGCGGCGAAGAACTTCTCGACCGGCTCAGAGACCCAGGACAGCGAAACGAGCACAGCAGCGTCGTGCGCCTCCGCGATGGAACGGATGGCATCGCTCTGCTGTGACCACCGACCGACCGAAGACACAGAAGACACGGTTGTCAAATAGGGCAGCTGTTCGCCGAAGCCAGCGACAAGTGGCTAGCGGGCCTGTGAGATTCGCTGCCGGGGCTTCGCCTGTTCCCGGGAACAAGCACACCATAGTCGCTTCGGCCGGTCGCTGAACTTTTTGGGGTTCTTCGACTGCCACGAGAGGCTACCGGCCCACCTACGGCGCCTGCGCGGTCGACGCAGATCCAACCCTAATGAGTATCCTAGTCGGCATCGAAAAGGCGGGTGCTGAAGTAGCGCTCGCCGCGGTCGCCACACACGACGACGATCGTGCCGCTCTCCATCTCCTTGGCGAGACGCTGCGCCGCCCACAGACAGGCTCCCGAGCTCAAGCCCGCGATCAGCCCCTCTCGGCGGGCGAGCTCGCGGGTCACCCGGTAGGTCTCCTCCTCCGGCGCCTCGATCGTGTGGTCGATCAGTTCCCGATCATAGATCGGCGGCTGGTAGGACTCCGAGCTGTGCTTGAGACCATCGATCTTGGCCCGGGGCTCGCCGCCGGGCTCGACAGCCACGATCCGGGCACCGATCCCGCGGCTACGGAAGGCCCGGGCGATGCCCGTCAAGCAACCGCCGGTGCCGTAGCCAGCGACCACGGCGTCGATCTTCCCCTCCAGGGTCTCGGCGATCTCCGGACCGGTGCCCTGCTCGTGCGCGCGGACGTTGTCCTGATTCTCGTTCTGGTTGATGTAGAAGTAACGCTCCGGCTCAGCGGCGATCTGTCCCTGGGCGCCGTAGATGTGGCTGTCTGGGTCGTCCTGCGATGTGAGCACCAGGTCGACCCCCCAGTGGCGCAGGATCTTGCGCCGCTCCAGGGTCTTGTTCTCGAGCATGAAGAGCTTCAAGCGGTAGCCCTTGACCGCGGCCACCATTCCCAGGGCGATGCCGGTGTTGCCACTCGTTGCCTCGACGATGATCATGCCGGGCCTGAGCTCCCCGCGCGCCTCCGCCTGCTCGATCATGTGGAGGGCGATACGGTCTTTGAGCGAGCCGGTAGGGTTGGCAAGCTCCAGCTTGGCCCAGATCTCGACTTTCGGGTTCGGGCTCGCTCGCTGCAACCGGATAAGGGGGGTGCCGCCGACGTGGGTCAGCAGGCTCGATGCGGCCTGGCCGGAGTCGGTGGAACTCATCAGGCGCCGAGCATACGCCCTCTTGTCGCCAAAGGCACTACGGGAGAGGTGCTGTGGCTGGGGAGGTGCCTGCGCCGGGAGGAGTGCCCGGGAGGAGTGCCAGCCACTTATTGTCGGATGGCCGGTATTGGTCATGCGGAAGGTCGTCCAGCCGGAGGCCAGCTGGGCTGGGGCGACAAAGGCGAAGTCGTCGGACGCATCCTCGGCCGCGGTGACCTCGACCACGCCGGCTGGGGCGGTGGTCTCTACGGACTCGGCAGGAGCCTCGGCGGCCCTTCGGTTCCCGGCTGACACCCAACCAGGCACAGAGCTAGGACACTGGTCATAACCACCACTGATACACGTCCTCTGTTCATCTGGGGTCTCCTCGTCTTACTGGACCGGCCTCCCTACCTGGCCCACGAACCTTGAAATCGGTGACGGCAGATTGTCTCACAACGTCCGCGCTTCATACTTTGCAGGCGTGAGATGACCGAGTCCCGAGTGGAGACGGCGGCGGTCGTAGAAGTCCTCGATCGAACACCTCCTGGCCCCAGCTTGCCGACGAGGTGGCGATGGCCGTCGAGACCCTTCGTCCTGGTGAACGCGCCCGGGCGATCGTTGTCGCTCC
>JAOTZA010000437.1 GCA_029861655.1 Acidobacteriota bacterium
TGTTGCCCGCATGTTTCACCGGACGGAGAATGGGTGGCGTACCTGAGTTTGCCGCTAGGAGGGGAGAAGTACGAGGCGGAAAAGAGCACCGGTCCCCTACACCTCGTCCGCACCGATGGAATCGGCGACCGGGTGGTCGCCGAGACGGCGCGCACCTATTTCGAAAACCGCGCGGTCGTGTGGCGCAGTCCGACGGAACTGATCTTCATCGACGGAGAAGGCCGGACGCGGCACCTCGACCTCGGCAGTGGCGAGAGTCGCAATTTGACCGACAAGGTGCTGCCGACCTTTGGCTGGCTGATCGATTCGACCATGAACTGGGCTACGACCGGCCGCCCCAGCTTCTCGCCCTATGAATCCGGTCGTCGTGCCATCGTCGAGCGCGGAGAACGGGGCGGCTGCCAGCCGTACTTTTCGGCCGACGGCCGATGGGGTTATTGGGTGGCTGGGGCGGGTGGCCCCATCAACCGCTTGGATCTGACCACGGGAGAGGTGTCAACCATCTTGCGCAAGAGCGACGATCGGCTCCCAGGGGACTTTGGCTATCTTTACTTTCCAATGTTCTCCACCGATGGCAGCCTTTTTGCCTTTGCCGCATCACCGGATGAGCACGATCACCTAGAGGGAAACTACGAGGTCTTCGCTGCCGAGAGCGATCCTCGGACGCTCGAGATCAGCGGTCCGATCGTTCGGATCACCGAGCAGCCGGGTGCGGATCGGTTCCCGGACATCTTTGCTCGGCCCCTGCCGCTCGGGCGCCAATCCGGCGAGGCGCCTCTCGCGGTCGAACTGCGGCCACCCGGAGAGGCGGGTGAATGGACCTGGAGTTTTGGCGACGGCGACGTGGTCCGGGCCGAGATCGGTCGGCACACCTACCGTGACGCCGGCGCCTATAGCGTCGAAGCGAGTCGCGCCGGCGAGCGGTTAACCGGCTTGGTGCGTGTACATCCAGCGGCGGCTCCGCGTGTGGTGAGGGTTGAGGTGACGGATAACGGGTTTTTGGTCCGAGTGTTTTTTGACGAGCCGATCGTAGGAGACGGTGCCGAGGTGGTGTTCGATTCGGGGCGCGAGATCTTGGAGCGTGAGATAGGAAGAGATGGTGAAACCCTGGAGATACGGTTGGCCGAACCGTTGACTCGTCTCGACCGATTGCGGCTTGCCGGCATTGGGGATCGAGCCTCTCGGCCCAACACGATCGGTTCCATAGCTCTCGAGGTCGAACCGCCGCTTTGGCCTGGGCGAACCGAAGGGCTGGTCTTCCTCTGGAAGACCGGCGATGCACCGAACCTGGTATTCGATCCTCGGGTCGGTGCCAGTCGGGCTTCCCTGTTGACAGCGTCGGGGCGCGCGCGGTTCGATCGGTTCTTCAGGATGAAACTCCGTGGCGGGCTTTTTGCGGCTTCACCAGAAGAGTCGAACGCTCTCAGATGGGCACTGCAGGCGACCAACGAACTGACCCTTGAGGCAAGCGTTACAACGGCCGGCAAAACTCCCATAGAAGCGTTTCTGGTCGACTTCGGGGAGCGCGGTCGGGGCAGCAACTTTGGTTTGATCCAGCGTGGCGGCAACCTCTTCTTCACGGTACGAACATCGCCCCGGCAACCCACGAATCAGGAGGTCCTTCTGACCGCGGTCGAACGACACCGCACTCGTCATCTGGTGTTGAGCTACTCACCTGGGATTCTGACCCTCGATGTGGACGGCAAGCGGACCCTCGAGACCGACGTGATCCAGGGCGACTTCTTTCACTGGCGGACTTGGCGGCTCGCATTTGGTGATCAGTGGGGTGGTGGTGGCGATTGGGGGGGTGAGCTCGAGGGTCTGGCGATCTACGACCGGGTGCTCGGCGTCGAGGAGGTTCGCGAGAACTTCTTGCGTTACCGGCGCGAGCTGGGCCGCAGGCCGCTGCTCGAGGGCCTGGTGGTCGAAGCGAGGCTGAAAAAGACCTCGCCGGTCCCGTCTCTGGATGAGATCCGGCCCTACCGAGAGGCGTTGATCGTCGAGGAGTACACGATCGAGCGCATCCTCAAAGGAGAGCTTCCGGAGACTTCCTCTGATTCGCTCGTAGTCGCCAGCTGGGGGATCCTGGACGGTCGCAGGGTCTCGAGCGGGGCCACTCCAAACGAGGTCGCGGTTCTGAATCTGGAGCCGTTCGACGCCCAGACCCAGCTCGAGAGCGTGTACTCCGCCAACGGCCTCGGCCGCTCACCCGAGTACTTCAGGTTGCTCGACTAGAGGTGCGGGACCGGTCTAGCCTGACCTTCTCACCCACCTTCTACTGCGAGGTCGCAAGTGCCTGAATCTACTGCGTTACGCTCCCGTC
>JAOTZA010000438.1 GCA_029861655.1 Acidobacteriota bacterium
GCAGCGAGTGACCCTTTCTGACGGTCAACGCACGGCGCGTGGAATCTGGAAGACCGTCGATATCTTCAAACCCATCCAACGCTTCGACGACGGTACGGTTGAGATGAGTTTCCGCGACTCCTGGGAGAACGAGATCGCAGCGTACGAGCTCGACAAGCTGCTTGGGCTCAGCCGTGTGCCACCGGTTGTCAAGCGGCGTTGGCGCCGACAGGTGGGCTCGCTCCAGCTCTGGCTCGAGGATGTAATGACCGAGGCCGAGCGGATCGAAAAGAAGATCCTTGCGCCGGACACCGAGGAGTGGAACCGCCAGATGTACACGGTGCGGCTCGTTCACAATCTGTGCGACGACAGCGATTTCAACAATGTCGGGAACTTATTGGTGGACAAGGATTTCCGTGTTTGGATCATTGATCACTCGCGGTCTTTTCGGAACAACAAGGAGCTTCGAAATCCTGGCGACCTGGATAGATTCTCCCGCGATCTCCTCGACAAGATCCGTAGGCTTGATTCCGCGCTGCTGACGGAGCGACTCGGTCGTTGGTTGACAAAGAAGCAGATCGAGACCCTTCTGATACGGCGCGACCTGATCCTCGAGAGGGCCGACATGCTGGTTGAGAGCCTCGGCGAGGAGAAGGTCCTTTATCCCTAGACTCAAAACGAAGCGGCTGTTCGTATAAGGTCTGGGCGATGTCCGTTTCCGACCCACCCGCCGGCTCCTCCGCCGATCCGGTAGGCGACCCGATCGGCGAGTTCAAAGAACTCTTGGATCGGGCGAAGCGCGAAGAGACCCACGATGCTACCGCGATGACCCTCGCCACCTCGGATGCGGCGGGCCGTCCTTCGGCGCGGATGGTTCTGCTCAAACAGGTGGACGAGCGGGGGTTTGTCTTCTTCACCAACTACGGCAGCCGCAAGGCCCGCGAGCTCCAGGCCAACCCTCGCGCGGCGCTCTGTATCTACTGGCCGAATCTCGCCAAGCAGGTTCGCGTGGAGGGGCTGGTCGAGCGCCTGCCGGTCTCGGAGTCCGACGCCTACTTCGCCAGCCGTTCGCGGCACAGCCGGCTGGGCGCCTTGGCCTCGCGGCAGAGTGAGCCGCTCGAGTCGCGCAAGGTCCTGCTGGCTCGCTATCTCGAGTTGCAGACGAAATACGCTGTGGGTGCGGTGCCCAGGCCGGACTTCTGGGGTGGCTATCGTCTCGAGCCAGACCGGATCGAGATCTGGCACAACCAACTCCACCGGCTCCACGATCGTTTTCTGTACGAGCGGTTCGAAGACCGCTGGCGCCGAAGCCGGCTCTATCCCTAGCCTCGAGTTCAGGCCCCGCGACGATCGGAAAGGAGAACTCATCGGCCTGGTCCGGGAGCGCGACGTTAAGATGCTCTTGCCTTGAGACGATTGCTGATCGATACCGATACCGGCTCCGATGACGCCGTGGCTCTGGTGATGGCGCTCCGCCACCCCGACGTCAGCGTAGCGGCCATCACTGTGGTGGCTGGGAACGTCCCTCTCGAGCAAGCGGTCCAGAACGCGCTTTACACTGTCGAGCTCTGTGGCGAAGCGGTGCCGGTTTATTCCGGTGCGGCGAGGCCACTGACCCGGACTCTCGAGACCGCACAGTTCGTCCACGGGGACGATGGTATGGGCGACATCGGATTGCCGCTTTCGGGCCGCGTACCGGCCGAGGGTTATGCGGTGGACCGCATGATCGAGGTTATCCGGTCGAACTATGGAGAGATCACACTGGTCACCCTGGGGCCGCTCACCAATGTCGCCCAGGCCATTCTGAAGGACCCCACGATCGTCGCCAAGATCTCTCGCTGCGTGATCATGGGTGGCACGGGCTCGGGGCCCGGCAACGTGACCCCGGCTTCGGAGTTCAATCTGTGGGTCGACCCTGAGGCGGCGAAAATCGTTTTCGAGTCCGGACTTCCGATCACACTCGTGGGCTGGGACATCTCTTGCCGTAGAGCGGTGTTCGACAAGGAGACCGCCGCCGGTATCCGCCGGATCGGTACCGAGCTGGCCCACTTCACGATCGACATCCAGGGAAAGGTCGACGATTTCGCCCGAAGGGTCACCAAGCTTGAGGGTTTTGACCTGCCGGACCCGATCGCCATGGCGGTGGCGATCGACCCGGAGATGGCCGAGACCAGGCACCTGCACGTAGAGGTGGTGACACATGATGGCGTGGTGCGGGGTCAGAGCGTCATCGATTGGTTGGGGTTGGGCGGTGGCGAGCCCAACGTGCACGTGGTCACCGATGCGTCACGCGAGAAGTTCCTGGCGATGCTCCACGCCAGCCTCGCCGACTGAGAGTTGCCG
>JAOTZA010000133.1 GCA_029861655.1 Acidobacteriota bacterium
TTCTCAAGAAAACGGCGGACATGGATCAGGTCACCGGAGTGGTCATCCGAGCCACGGCGCGCTTCGTCGAAGAGGTGCGCGACAACCCGGATCTCGTGTTCAAGGCCCCCGCATTGGCCTCACAGGCCTAGCAGCCAGCATCCATAGACCGGGGGCGGGCTCTTTCCGGCCCGGTCCACTTGGGCTCGCTCCTCAGACGAACGGATCGAGTTCGTTCCAGCTATCTTCGGCCAGCGTCTTCTTGACCGCGATCATGAAGTGATCTGCGTCCGCTCCATCGACTACACGATGGTCGTAGGTGATGGCGAAGTAGGCCATGTCTCGGATTGCGATGCTGTCTACACCCTCGGCATCGGTGACCACCACCGGGCGCTTCTCGATCATCCCTAACCCGAGAATCGCCACTTGCGGCTGATTGATGATCGGCGTTCCGAACAAACTGCCGAAGACCCCGGGGTTGGTGATCGTGAACGTGCCGCCCTGCACCTCCTCCGGCTTGAGTTTCTTCGAGCGCGCCCGGTCGGCTAAATCGTTGGCCGTCTTGGCGAGACCCACGAGATTGAGCTGGTCGGCACTGCGGATCACGGGGACGAGAAGGCCCCAGTCGAGGGCCACGGCCATACCGATGTTGATGTCTTTCTTGTAGACGATGTTGGAGCCATCCACCGAGGAGTTGACGATCGGGTTGGCTTTGAGCGCGCTCGCGACCGCCTGAAAGACAAAGGGCATATAGGTAAGTTTGGTTCCGTGAGTCTTTGCAAACCCCGCCTTGGCACGGCGCCGTACGCGGGCGATTCGGGTGAGGTCCATATGGAACACAGTCGTCACATGCGCCGAAGTCGCTTTTGAATACGTCATGTGCGCCGATGTGATCGCGCGAATCTTGGACATCGGTGTAATTTGGACCACCTCACCGGGGGTGTAGGCGGGAACCGAGAACCCGCTGGGCTCCCGAGGCTGCGGCGATACCGCTCCAGGGTCTGTGGCGACTGCTGCGACCGGTGGCGCAACCACCTTGGATCCAGCCACCGCTGCGGGACCTCCGGCAAGAAACGCCTCGAGGTCTCTCTTGGTCACCCGTCCGTGAATCCCCGAGCCTTGGACCTGCGTCAGGTCGATGCCCTGCTCGGCGGCCATCTTGCGAACGACCGGACTCGAGACGGTGCGAACTCGCTCGGCCTCTGACGCGATCTCAGCCGTTGAATCCGCTTCCCGGTGCGGGGCCGGAGCCGCCGCGGGTTCGACCACCGCTTGGCCGTGGGCGTCGGTAGATTCGGAGACAGCCGCAACTTCAGGCGGTTTCTCACCCGCGGCGCCGAGAGTGGCGACAATCTCGTTGACCGGTACCGTTGCGCCCTCCTCGAACTGGACCGCCAGTAGGACACCGTCGGCGGGGCTGGGAATCTCGGCGTCGACCTTGTCAGTCGAGATCTCGAAAAGGGGTTGGTCGCGTTCGACCGAGTCGCCGACCTGTACGAGCCACCGGGTGATCGTCCCTTCGGCAATCGATTCACCCATCTGCGGCATGATCACATCGGTAGCCATAGTCCTTATCTTACTCGTTGGGCGGAGCGGCTCAGATGTGAATGGCGTGGCCGGTCGCCGCGTGGGCCGCCTCGGCCAGAGCCTCTGAGAGCGTCGGGTGGGCGTGGATGGTCCGAAAGAGCTCCTCGGTCGTCGACTCGAGCTGCAACGCCACGCAAGCTTCGGCGATGAGATCCGTGGCACGGGGCCCGATCACGTGGACGCCGAGCAGCTCGTCGTAGCGGGTCTCGCGAACCACTTTGACAAAACCTGCCGTCTTGCCCTCGATCGCCGCCTTGCCCGAGGCCGCAAAGGGGAACTTGCCGACCGCCACTTCGTGACCGCGCTCCTTTGCCTGCTCCTCGCTCAACCCCACGCTTGCGACTTCCGGCTCGCAATAGGTGACAGACGGGACCCGGTCATAGTCTAGCGGTCGTGCCGCGGCGCCCGACATGTGCTCGACCGCCAGGATCCCTTCGGCCGAAGCCACATGAGCCAACCAGGGAGTGGGAACCACATCGCCGATCGCGTAGATGTTCTCGACCGAGGTCCGCATCCACTCATCCACCTTCAAGTAGCCGCGGTCCATCTCGACACCCAGCGCTTCGAGGCCCAGACCGCCTGTGACCGGCGCTCTGCCGATGGCAACCAGCAGCATGTCGGCCGCTATCTCACTCGGGGCAGCGCCCTCGGTCTCGGCGGTCTCGAGCCGTACGCTCAAGCGGTCGCCCGAATCATCGACTCCAGCCAGCCGCGTGCCGGTCAAACACTCGATCCCCCGTTTTCCGAATTGCTTGAGGAGTTCGCCCGAGATCTCCTCGTCCTCGAGCGGAAGAATCCGCGGCAGCATCTCGACCAGGGTCACCTCCGATCCGAAGGATCGGTAAATCGAGGCGAATTCGCTACCCACGGCACCGGAACCTACGACCACCATCTTCTCCGGCATCTCCGGGAGCTCGAGAAGATGATCGGAGTTGACGATCCGGCGACCGTCGGTCGGTGCAATGGAGACCTCGCGAGGCACCGAGCCCGTGGCGATCAGAATGTTACGCGCCAGGATCGACCGTTTGCCTCCATCCGCCAGCTCGACAACGACCTCACCGGTCGAAGCCACTCGCCCGGTGCCGTGTACGCCCTCCACGTTGTTCTTCTTGAACAGAAACTCGATGCCCCGAGCGTTCTTGTCGACCACCTTCTTTTTGTATGCCCGCGTCTTGTCGAGATCCAGCTCGACGCCGGCTACCTTTACGCCAAACGCCTTCGAGTGACGAATCTCATCCAAGAGTCCAGCCGTATGAAGGAGTGCTTTGGTTGGGATGCAGCCTCGATGAAGACAGGTGCCACCAAATTTCGGGTCCCTTTCGACGACCGCAACATCGAGCCCCAGTTGCCCCGCCTTGATGGCGGCAACATACCCACCGGGGCCACTTCCGAGGATCACGAGGTCTTTTGTCTCGGGCATGGAGGCGGAGTCTACCCGAGGCCCCCCAGATCGTCGAGACAGTCTCTGCGAGACGCCATCGAGATACCAACCACGGCGCCGGCGTTTGACCGCGGGCGCGCCTGCCGCGAGAATCCAAGAACGGCGAAACGATGAAGGACGCTCACAGCACTCGAGCCGGCACGGCCGCCCTGGTTCTCACCGGCGGCGGTGCCCGTGCCGCCTATCAGGTCGGTCTACTCCGCTGTCTGGTTCGGCACATGCCGGAGGCCCCGCTGCCGATCATCACCGGTGTCTCCGCCGGCGCCATCAACGCCGTGCACCTAGCGGCCCACAAAGGTTCGCTGAGAGAGGCCGTCGACGACCTGACCGGCTTGTGGGCACATCTGGAGCCGGGAAGCATCTATCGCGCAGGAGGAGTAGCGCTCTCCGGCAACATGCTGCGATGGGGACTCCGCCTTCTTTCGGGCGGGAGCCGCCACGGGCCCAAGGTCGAGAGCCTCCTGGACTCCGAACCGCTGCGAGGGACTCTCGAACAGGCTCTGGCGACCGTCGACGGCGAAGTGCAGGGAATAGACGAGAACCTGACCGACGGCGATCTTCAGGCCATCGCGCTTTCGACACTCAACTACACCACCAGCAGTACTGTGACCTGGGTGCAAGGTCGGGGCTTCGAGAGCTGGGAACGCCCGCGGCGTCGCGGCGTCGCGACCCGAATCACCATCGACCACATCATGGCGTCGGCGGCGCTGCCCCTCGTCTTTCCGGCGATCCGCCTCGGCGACAGCTACTTTGGGGATGGCGGTGTGCGGCTTTCGACGCCACTGGCGCCGGCGATTCACTTGGGGGCCGATCGCATCCTCGCTATCTCGACACGCTATCGCAAGAGTCGCGAGGAGTCCCGGGCGGCACTGGTCACCGGCTATCCGCCGCCGGTGCAGGTAGCCGGCAACCTGATGAACGCCATCTTCCTCGACGCGATCGACCAGGACGCGCGCAATCTGAAACGGATCAACCAGCTGGTCCGAGCCTGTCCCGACGCCGCGCTCGGGCTGCGACCGATCAAGATCCTGGTCCTGCGACCCTCGATCGATCTCGGTCAACTCGCCGCGGAGTACGAGCCCAAGTTGCCGAGAGCCTTCCGATTCCTGAGTCGCGGTCTGGGCACCCGGCAGACTCGCAGCCCGGACTTCCTGAGCATGCTGATGTTCCAGCCCGACTATCTGACGAGGCTCATCGAGATCGGCGAAGCCGACGCCGAGGCGCAAAAGCACGAGATTCTAGAACTCCTCACGGGGGACTAGACCCCCGCCGGCTTGCGGCGGCCCGGTTGAATACACGGCTGGAAACGGCGCTCGCTACTCACCCTTGGACGAGTTCGCTCGCGCCTCGTTGTTCGCCCGCGCGGACCGGTTCGGCCTTCATCAGACCTCTAGCGCTCACGGGCTCACAGCGTTCCTGCCGGCGCATTCACCGGGCCGCGATGACCGCCGGTCGAAGAAGGTCGAATCTCTTGAGACAATCTTCAGCACTCGGGCGGTTTTCCGTCGGTGGACTCTGTCCAAGCCGAGACCGGCAAAGTCCCGACCACTCCAAAGCAGCGAGGAGACGCGCGAGTCGCCCGAGGCGAGTCTTCAGACGAGCCCGCCGGATGAGCCTCGCAGCGAAGCGAGGTGACCTGCGCTCCGGGGAACAAGGCCGTTTCCAGCTGGGCGTTCGACCGGGCTGCAAGCGCCGCCGACACGAACCTGCGTGCAGCATTCACAGTTCGGTCGGGGGCTCCATCAGGGACGTTTGACCGAGCGCACGGCAAGGACCCTCGGAGTCCGAGCTAGATCCGGCGCGAGGGAAACCGAGGCGCGCGCCTCTGAATCACCCGGAGTCCGGGTTGCGCACGCCGTGCCCTGCGGAGACTCCGACCGAACTGTGAATGCTCTCGCAGGTTCAACAACGTGAACTCGGTCAGGCCACGGTGACGTCGTCGCAGAGATAGACGTCCTGGATGGCGTTGAGAAGACGGACCCCCTCGGCCATCGGCTTCTGGAAAGCCTTGCGTCCCGAAATCAGACCCGAGCCTCCGCCGCGCTTGTTGACCACCGCGGTCCGTACCGCCTGGGCCAAGTCGTCCTGGCCACCCGAAGCGCCTCCCGAGTTGATCAAACCGACCCGCCCCATGTAGCAGTTCGCCACCTGCCACCGCACCCAATCCACTGGATGGTCAGCCACAAGCTCGGAGTAGACCAGATCGCTTGTCTTGCCAAATTCGATTGCCGGGTAGCCCCCGTTGTTGGTCGGCTGCTTCTGCTTGATGATGTCGGCCTCGATGGTGACCCCAAGGTGGTTGGCCTGACCGGTCAAATCGGCCGACGCATGGTAGTCGACGCCGTCTTTCTTGAAGGCCGGATTGCGCAGATAACACCATAGGATTGTTGCCATCCCGAGCTCGTGGGCGCGTGCAAAAGCCTCGGAGATCTCGACCAGCTCCCTCGAACAGTCTTCGTTACCGAAGTAGATGGTCGCTCCGACCGCCGCGGCCCCGAGCTCCCATGCTTGCTCGACCTGTGCAAAGACGATCTGTTCATAGCTGTTCGGGTAGGTCAGCATCTCGTTATGGTTGATCTTGACCACGAACGGGATCTTGTGGGCGTATTTTCGGGCGACCGAACCCAGAACACCGAGCGTCGACGCCACGCCGTTGCAACCGCCCTCAATCGCCAACCGCACGATGTTCTCGGGATCGAAATAGATCGGATTGGGCGAGAAGGAGGCGCCCCCCGAGTGTTCGATCCCCTGGTCGACCGGCAAGAGGGACAAATACCCTGACCCGCCGAGGCGGCCGTGCCCAAACACGCGACCGAGGTTCACGAGGACTGTCGGCCGTCGATCGCTATGCCCCAGACCTCGTCCAGATGATCCGGCCCCGGTGCGTGAATGCTCTCTCTCGAAATCCCTTTGCAGGTGTGGGCCAGGAGGCTGTCGGCCTCGTTACCCAGCAACTCGACGATGGTGTCGATTCCCTTCGTCACTTCAGCAACCGTCATCTTCATTCACCTCTTCTGAATCCACCGTAACAAACCTCGTCAGTATACACAGGGCCCGAGCCAAACAGATAGCACACCAAGTCGGACCGAAAGACCGGGACTACCAGCTCTTCCAGTCACTCCCGTCGTCTTCGATGGGACTCTCGGAGCGACTCCCAGAGGGACTCTCGACGGGACTCTCAGCGAGGCTTCCTGCGGATAGATCCTCTGTCACCGGACCGATTCTGCGTTCCGCTGCCGGTGCCGATTTTCTGATCCGACGCCGGCCGGCATTGGCGGTTCCCTTGCGGGCCGGCTCGGGCGAGCGGGAGGGGACCGGGATCGGCGAGGCTGCTTCCATCTGAGACAGCCACTGCGAGACGGTTGCGAGAGCACCGGTCTCCAAGCGGTAGATGCGGCGCCGGCCGTCCCGGGTCTCGGTCGCCAGACCCGCATGACGCAGGATCCGCAGATGCTTCGACACAGCCGGGCGGCTCATCTGGGGGAATCTCGCCGCAAGTTCCTGAACCGGCTGGGGGCCTCGACAAAGGAGCTCCATAATCTCCCGTCGAGTCGGATCCGCCAGAGCTCGAAATGGATCCGTCTGAGCCGCTGCTCTCATAAGTAACAAATTGGTTACATCAAAGCGTAACGAAAGGGTTACGTGTTAACCCACCCCAGCAAAAACTCCCTTTCCTGGGCGATTCTCATCAGTAACTCACAGGTTACCTTGTATTGCGGGCGCCGTCCAGAGTTCTTCCCTTCGGTGTCGCTATCATGTAGCGATGCTCCACCCGTACCGCAGCTCGAAGTCTTTCCCGGGCCTCGGCTCTTTCCGCAGGATTCCGAGGTGGACTCCACCCGCTGTTCTTGCCTGGATCTTGCTGAGCGCCAGCGCCTGCAGCCAACAGCCGGAACGCCCCACACCGGCGACCTCCACTGTCCCCAAAGCACCCTTTGTCCGAGTCGTGGGGAGCGTCCAGGACGGGGGCTTTCCCCACGTGGCCTGCAGTCACGAGGCCTGCCGCAAAGCCCGAGAATCCGGTGCGCGCCGCCTGGTTGCCGGACTCGCTGTGGTACTGCCGGGCCCAGAGCGCACTTATCTCGTTGACGCCACCCCCGATGTAGCGGCGCAGCTGGAGCTGCTGGCCGATGTCCGGCGCCCACCGCAGGACCGGGTGGATAGAGAGCCTGTCGACGGCATTTTTCTGACTCATGCTCACATCGGCCACTATGTCGGGCTGGCGTTCTTTGGCTTCGAAGCAGTCCACACGCGTCTCCTGCCTGTCTACTGCACCCGTCGTATGGCCTCCTACCTGCGAACCAACGGTCCGTGGAGCCAGATGGTCGAAACAGGGAACATCGTGCTTGCCGAGATCGAGCTGGATCAGCCCCAACGGCTGGGCGACGACGTCACGGTGACCGCAATTCGATCGCCGCACCGGGACGAATTCTCCGACACGGTTGGCTTCATCATCCGCGGGCCTCGGTCGAGCCTTCTCTACCTACCCGACACCGACTCCTGGCAAGCGTGGTCGACGCCGGTGCTGGAGGTTCTGCAACACGTCGATGTGGCTCTCCTCGACGGTACGTTCTACTCCCGCGACGAGATGCCGGGGCGGGACGTGGTTTCGATCGGCCACCCTCTCATCGAAGAATCGATCCGGCGTTTCGGTGAGGGGAACGGGGATGGAGGGACCCGAATCTACTTCACCCATCTCAACCACTCCAACCCGGCCCTCGACCCGGATGGAATCGAAGCGGCTCGGATCCGAGCCGCCGGCTTCGGTATCGTCCGCGAAGGAGACGAGTTCGAGCTCTAGGAAGACGATCTATGAAACAGGAAACCCTCTATTTCCGCCAGCTCCTGGCGGGACGCCAGGTCGCGGTGGATCATGCCGCAGCAGGCCAGATGGCCAACTTCATGTACTTGATCGGCGACCCGTCTACCCGCGAGGCGCTGGTTGTTGACCCGGCCTGGGATGTCCAAGGGCTCGTCGACACAGCCGAGCGAGACGGCTACCGCATTGCCGGCGCGCTGGTCACCCATTATCACCCGGACCACATCGGCGGCGATCTCTTTGGCCTCCAGATCGAGGGCTTGTCGGGCCTGCTCGCCCGCGTCGACGTGCCGATCTATGTCAACGAGCACGAGGCGGAGGGGGTTCATCGCGTCACCGGCGTCGCGCCCGCCGACCTCCGCAAGATGAGCGGCGGAGACTCCCTGGAACTGGGCAGTATCGAGATTCGTTTTCTTCACACCCCGGGACACACACCGGGGAGCCAGTGTTTTCTGATCGGCGATCGGCTCGTCGCCGGCGATACCCTCTTTGTCCAGGGCTGTGGACGTGTGGACCTGCCAGGCGGCGATCCCGACGCGATGTACGAGTCTCTTACCCAGAAACTCGCCAAACTTCCGCCAGGCACCGTGCTTTATCCGGGCCACAACTACGGACCGACCGAGACCTCGACCATCGGCGAGGAACTCGAGAGCAACAGCTATCTCCGCCTCGAATCGCTCGAAAGCTGGCGCCAGCTGATGGCCTTCTGAGCCGGCTTTTCTCCGTGCGGGACAGGGCCCTTCTCTTGCCGGCGACCTGTCCTCGGGTTAGAATAAAACAATCGCTTGTTTCATACGATCGTTTGACCATGT
>JAOTZA010000134.1 GCA_029861655.1 Acidobacteriota bacterium
GCTTCCATCCGAGAACGCGACGTTGGCGAACCTGGAGGAGGTGACCTCGATCTCTTTGCTGGCCTGGGAGAGGCACAGTTCCATCACCCGTTTGCTTGCTCCCATGGCGTTGGCGGGGTTTGCGGCCTTGTCGGAGGAGACCGCGAAGTATCGTTTGGATCCGGACCTGATCGCTTGGCGTAGTGTACTCGCGGTGTTGAGAACGTTGACCGTGATCATTCGCATCAAAGTACAAGGATCTTTCTCACTGCGAACGTGCTTCATAGCCGACAGGTTGAGGACAAAGTCATAGGGGTCAGCGCCCTGCTGGAAGGCCGCAAACTCGATCTGGCCGATGTCCAGGGGCAGCGTCTGAAAGTCGCCTTTGATGTAGCCGTGAGAGCTTCGAATATCGCGAACCAGCTCAACCATGTTGTTCTCGCTGATATCCACGACGTGGAGACGCTTTGGATTGCGACGAAACAGAGCCTTGACCACTGCTTGGCCGATCGAACCCGCGCCCCCGAGGACCAGGAAAGACGATTCGCGAACGAGGGTTGCGAGCTCCGTCTCGACCGTGTCGAGATCGTCTTGGAAGATGTGTCGATCTCTTCCGAGAATCGATAGAACTGCCTGCAGTGATTCCATGAGGATCCGATTCCGAGTTGCTTCCTGCGCGGTGGAGCCGCGGTTTCGTGGACGTCGCGGTCCCCTCGAGGTGGAAACCGCTCGCAGCCTAGCATCAGGCCGGAGGGTCGGTTGAGCCACCGCTGCCGGTGGGCCGAGATTGGAATACCCGGGACCTCGGAAGATCCCGGGTATTCGCTCCACCGCGCAAGTCGCGGCGAAGGTCGGCTTCTACTTCTCTAGCGGCTGGTCACGGACTCTACAAGGGAGCGGAGCTCTGCCAGCTCCCGGCGCAGCTGCTCGATCTCGGAGTCCTTCTCTTCCACGACCTCGTTGAGGCCCTGAAGGGCGGCGAGAGTCACACCGGCGAGATCGCGGGGCGCAAGTCCCTTGTTCGTTAGACCCAATCCAAACGCTGAGTGAAAGTCTTCGGCCATGGGGCCGATGTGCCGGGACTCTTGGTTCTTATAGCTCCACTCGATCACAGGCAGGTCAGCAACCTGTGCCAGAATCTCTCTGCCATCGAGGGCCGCGAAGCCTTCCTTGAAGTCACGGCTGGAGTTCTCAGTCAAAGTGCCGGCGATCTCCAGGTCTCCGTTGGGCTCCAGCTGGAAGGTCGTTGAGCTGCCCGGGCCCATCACCACCTGTCCGCTTTGGCGAATGATCATTTCGGCACCGCCTGTGCCTTTCTTGGTTATGGAGAAGTCACCGTTACCGAGAGGCGAGAGTTGCCAGGTCACGGCGAGGGCTGTGTCCGTGAAGTGGACCTCCGGGGCGCCGTTGTTCACGTAGTGGGCGACGGTGTCTTTGCCCGAACCCGCCGTATTGACGACGTGAAGGTCGTGAAGAGGGGTGTCAATGCCGATACCGACCTTGTCGCCCTTCACAAACAGAACGCCCTGGGCGGATGCGGCGGGCGCTAGGAACATCGCGGCGACGACCGCAACTGAGACAATCGCCAATAGTCTTTTCATCTTCTGTTCTCCTCTGGTTGTGCGTTTTGGTGTGCGTTCTATTTCTCTAGACGCCTCATTAGGTCTGAGGCGGTGATTCCGCTTGCTTGGCGACAGGGGGTTCTCTCTGTGTCTGGGCGATCTCGATTCGGAAACTGGCGTCAGACCCGATCGAGAACCCCTCGCCCAGGACCACTGTTTTTCCGGCGCGAAATGTGACATCGCCACCGCTTTCGATGGTGGTGGAGACCGCTTTGATGGAGTCGATGGCTTCAACGACCCGGGTGCCGGCAAGGTGATCCCCCGACAGCCTCGTGTGATGGCTCTTGTAATAGGAGAATGCGAGCAGAGAAGCGAAGGCAAGAGTTGCCGCCAGTCCGGTTTTCAGGGCAGCTCTCGACCGATGCTCGACTCGCCGCCCGAAGTGGAGGATCGTCGCGTTTTGCTCGTCGCCGGTCAGTGCGGCTTCTGTCAGACGAACTTCTTCGGCGCAGTTGTCGCACACGGCCAGGTGCGCTGCGAGTTGTTCGCGCTCCGGTTCCGCCAGGCGCGTGCTGTCGACGCTGTAGCGCGCCAGCTGGTCGCTCGATGGATGGGGGTCTTCCGAGGTTTCGGCCAGGGCACCCGAGAACCATTCGCAAGTGGCGACCCAGCTTCTGCACTCGTCGCAGGTGTCCAAATGCTGCAGAACCGCGGGGCGGGTCGCATCGCCCAGAGTTCCCGATTCCAGCTCGGGCAGCAGATCGACCACCTCGTGGTGTTGCATTACTGGCGCTCCAGCGGGAAGGTTCTCTCGGACGACTGGTCTTGCTCGAGTTCGCCCAGGACGCGCTGGGCCTTCTTTATGCATCGGAACATCTGCACCCTCAGTGCGCTCTCACTCTTCTCAAGCAATGTTGCCAACTCGCGGTACGATTTCTCGAGCCCGAAGCGAAGGTAAATCAAGTCGCGGCAAGGCTTGGCAAGCTGGGTCAAGGCTTTGTGCGCCAGTTCGGACCGCTCTTGCGCCAGGGTCCCACCGAGCGGTCCGGCCGAGGTCTCTCTCAGGTTGTCAGTCAGCGTTGTCTCGTGAGACGCCTTGTAGCTTGCCCTTAGCCAATCGATACATCGGCGAGCCGTTACGACCTCGACGAACCCCCAAAACCTCTCTCCGGGTTCGAAGCCTGGGCGGCTGACCGCCTGCCAGATCTGGGTCATGACTTCTTGCTCCAGGTCCTTACGGTCCTCTGGTGGTATTCGATACTTGCCAAAAGCCAGAATCCTCCGAACCCGTTCTCGAACCCCTTGAACCGCCTCGGGAGATCCTTTCTTGAATTCACTGGCGGTGCTCTCTCCCGATTCCTTCGTCATAGCGAGGCTGAAAGCCTACTATCACGGTGGGTTCTTCGTCTCATACCTATAATCGGAGCAGGGTTGGGTTTGTTACATGAAACAGGATACTCGACCCAAGACGAGGCCTGCCGTGATCTACGTCACGTGAGTTCGAGATCCGCTCTTTAGCTGCCGGCTGGTGTAGCATTTGCCGTTCTTGGCCGACCTGGCCGCGACGCACACGACCGCCGGCAGCGAGCCCGCGATCGATCCGGTGACCTCGGACACCCCGTGACTAGACGAGCCGCCGCCCTGCCGCCTGCCTTTCTGGCAGTGATCTTTTTGATCGGGCTGTGGTTGCTAAGAGACTCGCCGGCACGAGTATCCGGAGACGAATCGACCTATATCGCCATGGCCGAGAGCCTGGCGCTCGATCTGGACCTGCGCTTCGATTCGGCCGATCGTAGCAGGCTGACGGCTGGGCCGCGCGCCGGCCGCGAGTCGGTCATCCTGCAGCGGACATCGGCCGGCATTTCGTACTCGAAACCGCTGGTCTATCCGTTGTTTTCGGCTCCTTTCTTCCGCGTATGGGGGCAGCGCGGCATGGTTTTCTTCAATGTCTTGTGCCTGGTGGGTGCGCTGTGGCTGTTGGCGCGATGGCTGGCGCGCATCGGCAAAGGCTGGGATCCGATGATCACCCTCGCGACGTTTGCCGGGGCCGGCATCCTGCTGGTCTACATCCCCTGGAGGACGAGCGACCTGATGCAGGCCGCCTTCACCATGTCCGGCCTGGCGCTGTCTTTGGAAGGGATCCGGGATGCCAAGGCCGGCTACTCGTCGCCGCGGAGTCGGGCGCAGCTGATCGCGGGCGGCATTCTGTTGGGTGTGACGATTTCGCTGCGGCTGACGAACGCGTTGATCGCGGTGATTCCGGTTGTTGCTCTGCTGGCCGTCCGTCGCCGCCAGTCGGCTCTGATCGCTGCCGTGGCGCTCGTCGGGACCGTGTTGGCGGCCGCCGGCACCACCCAACTTCTGACCGGAGCACAAGTCCATACCGCGCAGTGCGGGCCACGTTCAACACGGACACGGGGTATCCGGTGGGTCCGGAAGCCGAAAACGCGGCGGGGCGGTTCGATTTTGATCGCGCCACCTATGACAGCAAGAAGCGTCTGGTCGAGTCACCCCTGGCCAGCGTCTACTCGGGCGTCTATTTTCTGTTTGGCCGTTATACAGGGCTCCTGCTCTATTTCCCCATGGCCTTTGCGCTTGCCGGCTCTGCGTTGCGAAGAGCGGACCGCGTTTCCTGGGTGGTGCTGAGCGCCGTCGGTGCCCTGAGTGTCTTCTATCTGGTCTATCTGCCCTTCAACTACTTCGGTGGGGCAGCCTGCGTCGGCAACCGCTATTTCCTGGTGAGTTACGCGGCTTTGCCGTTTGCGCTCCGCCGTCCGCCGTCACGGCGCCTGTTGACGGCGGTCTGGATCTTGGCGCTACTGACGGCGGGATCTGCGCTGGTGTCGGTCGTCTCGACACGGGATCGCGACACTTCGCTTCTCAATCACGCTCATGCCGGGATCTTTCGCTGGCTGCCGTACGAGAGTACGGCAGCGGGTCTGGCAGGTGGTCAGGATGTTTTTTGGACTCAAGAGTTCGCGCGCTTTGTGGATCCCTACGTCCGTGTCTCGCGATGGAAGTTTCGACTCAACTCGGCCGATCCCGCGACCGAGGTGGCCGTGGCGAATCGCCGGTCGGACGAGCAACTGCGTTTCCTGGTCCTTTCTTCGGCGCCTGAGCTGGAGCTTGTTTACAGCGACTGGGGGCGGCGCGTGAGGACTCCTTTGAAGAACCCACTCGGCAAAAGAGGGCTCGTCGAGATCGAGCCATCTCGGCCGTTGCGCTACCACCCCTTGTGGTTTCGCAACGCCTGGGATCATGGTCTGCCGTACCACGTGCGGGTCTTCCGGCTCGCGATCCGTTCGCCCGGCGATGAGCCCGTGGAAGCGGAGATTCGTTATCTGGGACAGGAACCGTGGCCGCGCGAAGCCTTCTCTCGTGAAGTGCTCAAGGCCGAGGTCCCCGAGCGCGCAACAGCGGGCACCAGCAGCTCGATCTCCGTGAGGCTCCGTAACACGAGTGAGGAATCATGGAGGGGCCAGGGCGTCTTTCCCGTGTACCTGAGTTTCCGCCTTACGCCGCTGGATGGCAAGGAGCGACTGATTGAAGGGTCGCGCACACCCATCGGACAGGTAGCTCCAGGCGGAGAGGTGGCGCGCACCTTGATCGTCGAGTGGCCCGAGCTGCCGGGTCGCTACCGGCTGACGGTGGATTTGCTTATCGAGGGCGTATCCTGGTTCGAGAAGCAGGTTGGTGAGCCCCTGAGCCGGACAGAGGTCACGGTCGAGCCTCGATAAAAGCGATCAGGGTCCGGGGGAGTCCGAAAAAAAGAGCTTCTCGGGGGCTTGACGCGGACCTCGGCGGCACCTACAATCTGCTAGCAGTCGGGCGGGAGGAGTGCTAAGCTCTTTCCTGCTATATCCAATTCAAACAGCTGTAAACACAGCGGTTTACAACCACTACTGAAGGAGGAATCAACAGTGGCAGTGAACATTCGTCCCTTGCACGACCGGGTTCTGGTCAAGCGACTCGAGAAGAACGAAGAAGAGGTCCGCGGTGGGATCATCATCCCCGACACCGCCAAAGAGAAGCCGCAGGAGGCCGAGGTGGTCTCCGTCGGGCCCGGCAAACTCCACGAGGACGGCACCCGGGCGCCCATGGATGTGAGCACCGGTGACCGCATTCTCGTCGGCAAGTACTCCGGCAGCGAGATCAAGATCGACGACCAGGAATACGTCATCTTGCGCGAGGACGAGATCCTCGCAGTCGTCGGCTAGAGCATCGATCCAGCAAGCAAATTTCCAGGAGGTTAAGAATTCATGGCAAAACAGATTACGTATTCCGAGGAGGCGCGCGGCGCCATCCTCAAGGGTGTCAACAAGCTGACCGACGCGGTCCGCGTGACCCTCGGTCCCAAGGGCCGCAACGTCGTCATCGAGAAGAAATTCGGCTCGCCCACGATCACCAAGGACGGCGTCACCGTCGCCAAGGAGATCGAGCTCGCCGATCCGCTCGAGAATATGGGCGCCCAGATGGTGCGCGAGGTGGCTTCGAAGACTTCGGATGTGGCCGGCGACGGCACCACCACCGCGACCGTCCTGGCTCAGGCAATCTTTCGCGAGGGCTCGAAGAACGTCACCGCCGGTGGCAACCCGATGGAGCTCAAGCGCGGGATCGAGATCGCCGTGGACGCGGCCGTGGCTGATATCAACAAGCTCGCGAAACCGGTGACCGGTGATGAGATTGCCCACGTAGGGACGATCTCGGCCAACAACGACTCCGAGATCGGCAAGATTATCGCCGAGGCGATGGAGAAGGTCGGAAAGGACGGCGTCATCACGGTCGAAGAGGCTCGCGGCATGGAGACCAATCTTGAAGTGGTCGAAGGCATGCAGTTCGATCGCGGGTATCTCTCGCCCTACTTCGTCACCGATCCCGATCGCATGGAAGGTGTGATTGAGAACGCCAAGATCCTGCTCCACGAGAAGAAGATCAGCTCGATGAAGGACCTGCTGCCGGTGCTCGAGCAGACCGCCAAGCAGTCCAAGCCGCTTCTGATCCTCGCCGAGGACGTCGAGGGCGAGGCCCTGGCCACCCTCGTGGTCAACAAGCTCCGTGGCACGTTGCAGGTCGCGGCGGTCAAGGCGCCGGGCTTTGGCGATCGCCGCAAGGCGATGCTCGAGGACATTGCCACCCTGACCGGTGGCAAGGTCATCACCGAGGACCTTGGCATCAAGCTCGAGAACGTCCAGTGGGACGATCTGGGCGATGCCAAGAAGGTCGTCATGACCAAGGACGAGACCACCATCGTAACCGACTCCGACGACTCAGCGCGTCGGGAGGCGATTGCGGGCCGGGTCAAGCAGATTCGCAACCAGGTCGAGGAGACAACCTCCGACTACGACCGCGAGAAGCTGCAGGAGCGGCTTGCCAAGCTGGTCGGCGGCGTCGCCGTCATCAAGGTCGGTGCCGCCACCGAGACCGAGATGAAGGAGAAGAAGGCTCGCGTCGAGGACGCCATGCACGCCACCAAGGCGGCGGTCGAGGAGGGCATCGTCCCCGGCGGCGGCGTCACTTTGCTGCGGGCCTGCTCCGGGGTCGAGAAGCTAAAGGGCGACACCCACGACATCCAGATCGGTATCAACATCGTCCGTCGTGCGCTCGAGGAGCCAACCCGGCAGTTGGTCAACAACGCCGGTGAGGAGGGCTCGGTCGTTGTCAAGGAGCTTTTCTCGACCAAGGGCGCGGTTGGCTACAACGCCGCGACGGGGGAGACCGAGGACCTGGTGAAAGCCGGTGTCATCGATCCCGCCAAGGTCACCAAGACGGCGTTACGCAACGCGGCCTCGGTCGCCGGCCTCATGCTCACCACCGAGGCCTTGGTCTCCGAGATCAAGGAGAAGGAAGAAGGCGGCGCTCCGGACATGGGCGGCGGCATGCCGGGCGGCGGCATGGGCGGGATGTACTAGGCCATCCGGCCAAGACGCCATCATTCAACGGCCCGGGGAAATCCGGGCCGTTTTTTTTGAGCATCAAGAAAAAGGACAGTCCCCAGATTGAGAAGAGGGACTGTCCCCGAAACGCGAGGAGGTCGCGGACCAGGTGGGTTCCGAGGCCTAGAACAGGGTGTAGATGAACGGTGCGACACCGCTGCCGCCGGCGATCAAGAGGGCTCCGACCAGGAGCAGCACCAACAGGATCGGGATCATCCACCACTTCTTGTTGTCACCCAGGAAATGGACGAACTCACGAAGAAAGGACTCTCTCTTGGCGCCTGCTTCTTGTTCGAATTCGCTCTTCGACATCGTGTTCCTCCGCAGCGCAGACGCTATCAGAACTGACGAAAATACCGGCCTGGTTGCGGGCGTGGTGAACGGGTCACCCAGTAGCTGGCTGCCCCGCGGTCGATCGACCGATCCAGAAGATCTCGGCGCAACAGGCGAAAGAAAAGACCGATCGGTGTAACGACCAGATAGTAGGTCAGGGACAGGAGGACAAAGCCGATCACCATACCGATGGGGAAGGCCGCTAATGTCAGACCGAGAAAGAGCCACCGGATCGAGCGCGGCGCGGCCAGACCGACCAGGGCCACGATGGGGCCGAGGACCCACAGCACCGGAGAGATGCGGTTGTCCCCCAGACGCCACCACAGCAGCCCGCCTACGAGACCCGCGGCGACCAGAAAGGCAACGGCGAACTCTCGGAGCTGCCGGTCGGTTGGTTTCCAGTTGATATCGATCATGGTGGCCCTCGGGTCTTGTTGGACTAGTCGAGCTCGAAGCTGTCGACGTATTTCTGCATTTCCCGCTTTGTCAGCAGTTCCGGTTGTTCCTCCTTCAAAAGCAGGAACGATTCCAACACCAGGACATCCATGTTGGTAGCCAGAAAGCACCGATACGCGTCCTCCGGTGTACAGACGATCGGTTCGCCACGAATATTGAAACTGGTGTTGATCGCGACCGGTGAGCCAGTGAGCGCATAAAAGCGCTCGAGCAGCGGCCGGAAGGGGCTGCCTCGCTCGTTGTCCACGGTCTGGACGCGGGCCGAGAAGTCCACATGGGTTATCGCCGGAACCTCCGACCTCATCACGCTGAGCTTGTCGAGACCGCGGGCATCGTGGTCATCGACCGTCAGTCGCTTGTCGGAG
>JAOTZA010000439.1 GCA_029861655.1 Acidobacteriota bacterium
AGGGTTCTCACCCGATCCATCTCGAGCACGGGGGGATCCGAGCACGGAGCGACCGCACCGCGCACAGGATCACCCGTGCTCCGTATCGGTTCGTCGATGGGATGGGCGGCGGAAAGCGCGTCATGAGCCACGCCTACCGCTTTGTCGGCTGGAACCGGCAGAAGAAGATCTACGACCGGAGCCTCTGGATCGGAGTCGGTTTGTACCTGGGCGTGTTTGTTGGGCTTGGGGCGATATTTCGCCCCAACGCCACCATCGAGACCCTTTTGATCCGGGCGTTTGGCACCTCCGCGTTGCTGCTGCTGCACGTCATTCTCTCGATCGGTCCGCTCGCTCGGTTCGACAGACGATTCCTGCCGTTGCTCTACAACCGCCGTCATCTGGGTGTGACCATGTTCGTCCTGGCGCTGGCCCATGGTGGTTTTTCGGTCTTCCAGTTCCACGCCTTTGGCAACGTCAACCCTCTGGTGAGCGTTCTGACGTCGAACGGCAGCTGGGGTGATCTGGCGCAGTTCCCGTTCCAGCCGCTGGGGCTCACGGCGCTGGTGATCCTGTTTCTGATGGCCGCCACCAGCCACGACTTCTGGCTTGCCAACCTGACACCGCCGGTGTGGAAGGCCCTCCACATGTTGGTCTATGTAGCCTACGGCCTGATCGTGCTTCACGTAGCGCTCGGTGTGCTGCAGGCCGAACGGCACCTTGTTCTCGCCGGGCTACTGGGTGTGGGCTTCGTGTGGGTGTTCGGGATTCATCTGGCGGCCGGTTGGCGCGAGTACCCCGGCGACGGGACGCACGAAACGGGCGCCGAAAAGGACGGCTTTGTAGAGGTCTGCCGTGTGGACGACATCACCGAGAAACGAGCACACATCGCCTGTCTCTCCGGTGAGCGAGTGGCCGTCTTTCGCTACGACGGCAAGATCTCGGCGGTCTCGAACGTCTGCCAGCATCAGAACGGCCCGCTAGGCGAGGGGCGGATCATCGACGGTTGCATCACGTGCCCCTGGCATGGGTTCCAGTACGAGCCTCACAATGGCTCGTCGCCGCCGCCTTTTACCGAGAAGGTCCCGACATTCCGGGTGAGGGTGGACGGCGACCGGGTTCTGGTAGATCCCAGGCCGAACCCGGCGGGGACAGCAGTCGAGCCGGCGACGCTCGGTGAGTCGGCGAAGGACGCGTGATGGCGGACCGGGACTTCAGCGACTTCTACGTGGGCTACCAGAACCAGGCGCCGTCGGTGCTGGCGGGCTTTCTGCGGCGTGTCGTCGTTGGGCTGCTGCTCGCGGCGGTTGGAGTGGCCGCGGTACTGGTTCTTCTGCAGAGCCGTTTCGATCCTGGGGCCTTCGAATACGGTGTGGTGCGCGATTTCTCGGGGACCATTCAAGAGACACCCCATCCGCTACTCCTCGTCGATCCGGCAGTGGCTGTCGGAGAGGAATTGGCCTCGTGGTTTCTTCTTGTTGCCGTTGGCAAGCACGGCGCCGAGGCGGACGTCGAGGGGCTCGACGGGAAGAGGGTTCGTCTTCAAGGGTCGCTGATTTACCGAGAGGGTGAGGCCATGATCGAGGTCGTTGCCGGCAGTGTCGAGGCTCTCGACGCCAGCGGGGCCGCACCGCCGGTTTCCGTCGATCTCGGAATCCAGACCTTGCGCGGCGAGATCGTCGACAGCAAGTGCTTTCTCGGTGTCATGAAACCCGGCCGCGGCAAGCCGCACCGTGCCTGCGCCACCCGCTGCATCAGCGGCGGCATCCCTCCTGTCCTACGGGTCGAGACCGCCGACGGCGACTTCCGTCACTTCCTGCTGACAGACGAGGCTGGTGGAACTGTCAACGACCGGGTGCTCGATCTTGTCGCCGAGCCGGTCGAGGTCACGGGGCGCGTAAGCCGTCGGGGCGATCAGCTCACCCTTGCCGCCGACCCGGCCGCCTACCGGCGGCTGTAGAACCCGATTCGGGGCTACACAGAAGGACTTTCTCCTGACCCTCGCCAGCCAAAGAGGAAATGGGCCGGGGTGGTGGCTCCACCAGGGACGTTTGACCGAGCGCATAGCGAGGCCCGTAGAAGTCGGAGCTGACTCGGCGTGAGGGAAACCGAGGCGCACGCCTCTAGGTCACCCGGAGTCTGAGTAGCGTGCGCAGTGCCCAGGCGGAGCCACCGCCCGGCCCACTGTCCCTAGCGCAGCAAATCGATTAGCCGGCTGTATTTGACGATGAGACTCCGCCCCGGGATCCCGATGCCGGTCGATCCGATGTCACGCACTTCGTCGTAGACCACAAAAAGCCCGGTGTTGGCGCGCTCGAGCCACGCAA
>JAOTZA010000135.1 GCA_029861655.1 Acidobacteriota bacterium
TCTCTGCCAGGGCACAAACGTGTTGTGAGGCGTGAAACGCCGTTCCCAGAGCTTTTCGCCGTCTTCGGCGTCCCAGCAAACCACCACCTCCTGGCGCCGAATGCCTTCGCCGTCGCGGCCCATGGCGCAAGCCCGACCGTCGAACACCGCCGCCGTCGAGCGCCCGGTGAAGTCGGCACGCCAGAGGAGGTTCTCGCCTTCGGTCGACCAACCCGAGATCAATCCGGTGTCGTCGGCGACCCCGTTGTAATGAGGACCACGCCAATTGTTCCACTCCCCACCGCTGACAGGAGAAACGAACACAAGAGCGACAAAGAGGGTGAAGGTCAAGGCCGGCAGGGCTCTAACGAAGACTGTTGGCGTACGCATCCGGAACTCTCTTTCGTAGCTTGGATTTGTCGGCGATCAGGCCGTAGACAGCGGCTGAGAATCCTACGTGGCGCGCCCCAATGGGCGCAACCGAAACGCTGAACTGCAAACTCGGTGCCCACTTCAAGGCTAACTGCCGCCGGCGCCGGCACTTGAAGCCATATTCATCTTCCCACACGAACTATCAGATAGTCTTGGCGGTTCAGACCTCGCTCCGAGGGCACTCCCATGATCCATATCCCCGTACTCCGCGCCGGAAAGGCTTACACGAGCCTCACGACCCAAGCTCTCGACGACGTCCGTACCGGCGAGCCGATCGCCAAGATGAGTCTCGCCAACGCCGGATTGATCGCCAAAGACCTGAGTCGATCCGCGATGCGCCGCCGGGCGCTCGCCGAGCGACCGGTCGCAGAGTTGATCGCGATCGCGGGTGATGCCGCTCGCCGGTTCACCAAAGACACGCTTCCGCTCGGGGACGGTGAGCAGACACCGGAGGACTATGTGCGGCAGTTGTCGGCCACCGCCGGTCTCCCCGAGACTCTGGTGCGCGCCAACATGGCCAAGTCCACGTATGTCATGGCCGAAATGGAGACGGTCCTGGGTGGTCTCACCCGCGGCCTGGATCTCGAGATTCTGGACCGGGGCTGGGGCACCCAGGACGGCCGGATGGTCTCCTACCGGCCGGAGACCGATGTTCTCGCCGCGGTGCTGCCTTCCAACTCACCCGGTGTCCACTCACTATGGATCCCGGCCTTCGCCCTCAAGACTCCGCTGGCGCTCAAACCCGGAAGCAAGGAGCCGTGGACCCCGTACCGCATCGGCCAGGCTCTTCTGGCCGCCGGAGCCCCCCCCGAAGCGTTCTCGTTCTATCCCACCGACTATGCCGGCGCTCACGAGCTCTTGCTGCGCAGCGGCCGGTCACTGCTGTTCGGCGATGGCGCCACGGTGGCTCCGTGGCGCGCCAACCCCGGGGTCCAGATTCATGGTCCGGGCTGGAGCAAGGTCGTCCTCGGAAAGGACGGAGCAGAAGACTGGGGCGGCGACCTCGATTTGATCGTCGAATCAGTGGCTGCCAATGGTGGCCGTTCCTGTATCAACGCCTCCGGGGTGTGGACGGCGGCCAACGGCCGAGCGCTGGCCGATGGGCTGGCGCAACGCTTGGCGACGATCGAAGCCCGGCCCCTCGATGACCCCGAAGCCCGCCTGGCCTCGTTCCCGAGC
Organism: Acidobacteriota bacterium; assembly: GCA_029861655.1. Classification (GTDB taxonomy): domain Bacteria; phylum Acidobacteriota; class Thermoanaerobaculia; order Multivoradales; family JAHEKO01; genus JAOTZA01. The sequence goes on from JAOTZA010000135.1 coordinate 1,591, forward strand.
AAGAAGGCCGCCGAAGCTCTTTCGCGGCACCTCGAGTCCCAACTGGCGATCGAAGGCGCCGAAGACATGACCGCTCGCTATCGACAGCCGGGACCCGAGGGAAGGGTCGCCGAAGCCGGCGGGTGTGCCTTTGTCTTGCCGACGGTCGTCTTTTGCGAAGATCCTCGCCATCCGCTCGCGCATTCGGAGTTTCTCTTTCCGTTTGTCTCGGTGGTCGAAACGCCGGAAGAGACCCTGGTTTCGACGATGGGCGAAAGCCTCGTGGTCACGGCGCTGACCGAAGATCCGGGGATGATCCGCGAGCTGATGAACTCCACCAATGTCGAGCGGTTGAACCTGGGCCGCTTTCCCACCAGCCATGTGACCTGGGACCAACCACACGAAGGAAACCTCTTCGAGCACCTTTTCCGTCAGCGGGCTTTCCAAGGGTCCTCCCTGGAAACCCAAACGGCTGCCTAGCAGCCGACATCCAAGCTGCAACCTTTGCAGCTCTTCGACCGGTATACCTAGCCAACGACTCGAGATGACGACCTTGGACAAAACGCGAGATGACCCTCCCGCCCTGGCGCCCTGGGAAGCCGAGGTGGGCTCGGTGCGTATCGTCGCCGGTCCCGGCCGAATCGCCGAGCTCGCTTCTATCGTCGCCCGCTTCGAGGTTCTGCGGGTTCTGGTGGTGACCGATTCCGGTCTTCAGGAGGCAGGTCATGTCGAGCGAGCCGTGAGCGCCCTCGGATCGGGGTTCGAGACCTGGGTGTTCGACGGTGTCGAGGAAAACCCCAACTCCGCTCACGTTCAAAGCGGTACGGCTCTGGCTCGCGAGCACGGTATCGAGCTGATTGTCGCGATCGGTGGCGGCAGTGCCTTGGATTGTGCCAAAGCCATCAACTTTCTTCTTACCAATGGCGGCAAAATTGAGGACTACTGGGGTTTTGGCAAGGCGCAGAGCCCGATGCTGCCATCTGTGGCGATCCCGGCGACCGCTGGCACCGGTAGCGAGGCGCAGTCCTATGCCCTGATCACCCAGGCGGGTACGGGTCGCAAGATGGCCTGTGGAGATCTCAAGGCACGACCGCGAGCGGTGGTGCTCGATCCCGAGGTGGCGGTCACCGCGCCGCGCTCGGTCGCTGCGCAAGCCGGACTCGACGCACTCTCGCACGCGGTCGAAAGCATGGTTACAACTCGACGCAACCCGGTGTCGACCATGCTGGCCCGGGAGGCCTGGCGGATCCTCGCTCCGGCTCTCGCGACAGCTCGTGACCACCGCGGCGGAGATTCCCTCGCTGCCGTGGCCCGGCTTCAACTCGGTGCCCATCTCGCTGGAGCCGCGATCGAGAGCTCCATGCTGGGGGCGGCGCATGCGGCGGCGAACCCCCTGACCACCCATCATCAGATCGTTCACGGAGAGGCCGTTGCCTTGATGTTGCCGCATGTAGTGCGTTTCAACGCCCAGGGCGGCCAGGGAATCGACGATCTCTACCGCCAGCTCGAGTCCGGGAGCGGCTCAGCGCTTGCAGGTCATATCGAAAAGATCCGCCATCAGGCGGGTCTCGCGGAACAACTCCGCCAATGTGGCGTAGAAAAAGAAACCCTGCCGGAACTCGCTCGCGCCGCGACCGAGGAGTGGACCGGGCGATTCAATCCCAGAGACGTGACCGAAAAAGATTTCCTGAGGCTCTATGAAGCGGCGTATTGAGGACACGGCGGCGAGGGCTGCTCGGTTTCTGGCCGCCGTATTGCTCGCATCGCTGCCGCTCGAAGCCGATTGGACTCAGTTTCGAGGCGACCCGGCACTCACCGGGATCGCCTCGGATGGTCTCCCCGCCGAGCTTTCGGCACTCTGGAGCTTCGAGGCGGACGACGCGATCGAGTCGACCGCCGCAATCGCTGATGGACGCGTCCTGGTCACCTCTCTCGACGGCCATCTCTATGCCCTGGATCTCGACTCGGGCAAACCGCTCTGGAATTACGCCACTGGAGAGGAAATCAAGTCGTCCCCGTCGATCTTCGAGGGAACGGTCTTTTTTGGCGACGAAGCGGGTGTCTTCCACGCCGTCGACGTCAAGACCGGAACCGCTCGCTGGACCTTTCAGACCGACGCCGGGATCATCTCCTCGGCCAACTTCCACGGCGACCGAGTGCTCTTCGGCTCCTACGACGGGTTCCTCTACAGCCTGCTTCGGCGGGACGGCTCTCTCGTCTGGAAGATCGAGACCGAGTCCTATGTCCACGCCGCGCCGACAATCAGTGGCGACACCGTGATGTTTGGTGGTTGCGACGGCTTGTTTCGCCGCGTGTCCCTGGGTTCCGGTACCGAGGCCGACCGGTTGCAGCTGGGCTCATATGTGGCTGGCAGCATGGCCGTTCGCGGCAACCGTGCCTATGTCGGCACTTTCGACAACGAGGTTTTGGCGATCGACCTGGACGGACCGGAAGTTCTGTGGCGATACGACTACCCCGAGCGTGACTTTCCGTTCTACTCCTCGCCAGCCGTGAACCAGGATCTCGTCATCATCGGCGGTCGTGACAAGCTGGTTCACGCCCTCGACCCCAAGACCGGTCAGGCGGTTTGGACGTTCTCGACACCCGCCCGTGTTGACGCGTCTCCGGTTATCGCCGGCACCCGGGTGTTTGTCGCCTCGACCAGTGGCGACATCTACGGGCTGAATCTCCAAACCGGCGAAGCCGAGTGGCATTATGAGACGGGATCGCCAATTCTCGGTTCACCGGCGATCGCCTCGGGACGCCTGGTCATCGGCACCGCCGACGGCGTCGTCCTCGGATTCGGCGCGAAGCAGAAAGAGACCTCTCGTGACTCAGGCTGATCCGGCAGCGGCTGGGAGCAAAGCCGCCGAGAGCGAAGTCGGCAGCGTTTTTGTTTCCAACTACCCACCCTTCTCCTTCTGGGACACCGAGGGCCTCGGCGAGGTGGAGCGCGTCCTCTCACAGCAACCAACCAGGACCACCGACCTCGGTCTCTACTTGCACATACCGTTTTGTCGCAAGCGGTGCAAGTTCTGCTACTTCCGCGTCTATACGGACAAGAACTTCGACGAGATCGGCTCGTATCTGGAGGCCCTTGCAACCGAGGTCGAAGCATATGCCGCGCAACCGGCCATCGCCGGGCGCAAGCTGCGGTTCATCTATTTCGGCGGCGGCACTCCGTCCTACATCAGCGCCAAACAGCTCCGCGTATTGGTTGGGCGTCTGCGCCGGGCGATTCCGTGGGACGGTGTCGAAGAAGTGACCTTCGAGTGCGAGCCGGGGACCCTGACACGAGCAAAGCTCGAAGCCATCAAGGAAATCGACGTCACCCGGCTGTCGCTCGGGATCGAGAACTTCGACGACGAGATTCTACGAGTCAACGGTCGCGCTCATGTCTCGAACGAGATCGATCGTTGTCTTCCCTGGATCGATGACATCGGCTTCGACCAGCTCAACGTCGACCTGATCGCCGGGATGGTGGGAGAAACCTGGGAGAAGTGGCGCCGAAGTGTCGAGCGCACCGTTGGGCTGGCGCCAGACAGTGTCACTGTCTACCAGATGGAGCTGCCTTTCAACACACGCTTTACGCGTTCGGTACTCGACGGTTCGCTAGATACTCCGCTCGCCGACTGGGACACCAAACGAGCCTGGCACCTGTACGCGATCGAGGAATTGGAGAAGGCCGGCTACGAGATCTCCAGTGGCTACACGATGGTCCGCGATCGAGCGAGTTGTCGTTTTGTCTACCGCGATTCCCTCTGGCGGGGCTGCGACCTACTTGGCACCGGAGTCGCCTCGTTTTCCCATCTCGCTGGCGTCCACTTTCAGAACGTGGACGGTTGGGGCGAGTATCTCGCCACCGTCGGAGACGGTCGCCCACCCCTGGGCCGCGCATTCGCCACCAGCGCCGACGAGCGGTTGACGCGTGAGCTCATCCTGCAGCTCAAGCTCGGTCGACTGGAGGGAGACTACTTTCAACAGAAGTTCGGTGTCGATGTCTTCCAGCACTACTCAGATGCCTTCGAACGACTCGAAAACCGGGGTGTCCTCGAACGAGGAAATGGATCGGTCCGCCTGACACGCGACGGTCTCTTGTCGGTAGACCTGCTGCTCCCCGAGTTCTATGAAGAGAAATACCGCGACGCTCGCTATACATAGGAACCACCCGATGAAAAAACTCGACTTGCGGCTACTTGGACTGTTTCTGGCCGGCACCCTGGGTGGGCCGTTTGCCGCTACCGCCGACGATTGGCCCGCCTACAGGGGTCAGAACCAGGACGGTCACTCCTCGGAGACCGGTCTTTTCACCGAGTGGCAAGAAGAGGGACCCCGTAGGCTCTGGAGCGCGTCTCTGGGTACTGGTTACTCGGCGATCTCGGTGGTCGACGGACGTGTCTTTACCCAGTTTGGCGACGGCACCGACGAGTTTGCCGCCGCCTTCTCGAGCGAAAACGGCAAGGAACTCTGGCGTGTTCGTACCGATCGCGATCGCTATGACTCTTTTGGTCGCGGGCCTCGGTCCACACCGACGATCGCCGGTGGAACCGTCTTCGCGATGGGCGCGTTGGGCAAGATCTTCGCTCTCGATGCCTCATCCGGTCACGTTCGCTGGTCGGTCGATCTGGTGGCCGAGTACGGTGCCAAGGTTCCGCAATGGGGCGTTTCGACTTCGCCGACGGTTGCTGGGGATCTCCTGCTCTTGGATATCGGCGGACGCGCGGACTACTCGCTGATCGCCCTGGATCGAAAAACTGGCTCCTTGCGCTGGCACTCGCAGACCGACAAACCAGGCTACTCGACGCCCTTGCTGGCAGAACTAGCCGGTGAGTCGCACGCAGTCTTTTTCACCGGCACGGCGCTGGTCGGAGTATCGCCACAAAGCGGCCGGTTGTTCTGGCGCCATCCGTGGCAAACCTCCTATGACGTCAACGCCGCCATGCCGGTTGCCATATCACCCAACAGGGTCTTTTTGTCTAGCGGCTACGACAGCGGTGCCGCGCTCCTCGAGGTGAAAAAGAACGGCGAGGACTTCGCGGTCGCGGAGGTGTGGCGGAGCCGCCACATGAAGAACCATTTCAATAGCTCGGTGCTCGTCGGCGAGCATCTTTATGGCTTCGATAACGGTACTCTCAAGTGCATCCGTGCAGACAACGGCGAACAAGAGTGGGCGCAGAGAGGATTCTCCAAGGGGGCGCTGATCTACGCCGACGGCTTCTTGATCGTGCTTGGAGAGAAAGGCCTTCTGGCTGTGGTCCAAGCAACATCCGAGGCTTATCGAGAAAAGGCCCGGTTCGAGCCATTCAGCACCAAGACCTGGACCATGCCGACGCTGTCCGAGGGCGTGCTCTATCTGAGAGACGAGAAAGAACTGGTCGCCTACGACCTAAAACCCGGAGACTGACACCCATGAGATCCCCAACTTTGGCACTCGCGACGGCCCTTCTTGTGGCCGGCGTCGCACAACCCCCGATCGGCGCCCAAGAGACCACCCCGGAAGGTCCCGAGGGCTCCGCGGAGCCACTGGCACGAGCCAACGACACGCTCTTTGTCCAGGAGAGCCTGCCCTTTGTGCCGGCGTCCAACACCATCGCGGCCAAGCTGCCCATCGAGACCGAATGGACACCCGCCAACGTCGGCGTGGTGGATCTCACCGCCATCACCGAGCAGAACGCCATCGTGCTGGGCGACGCCCTGAACAACGTCAGCGGGCTCAATGTTCAGACTGGCAACGGTGTCTTCGACTTCTTCGTCATTCGTGGTTTTGACTCCATCTCGAGTAGTCTGATCTTGACCGACGGCGCTCCAGAGCCCGAGACCACGTTCTACCAGCTCTACAACACCGAACGTGTGGAGGTGTTCAAAGGACCGGCCGGTTTTCTCTACGGCTCCAACCCCCTGGCCGGCGTCGTCAACCTGGTACGCAAACAACCCGTGCCCTCCACGTTTGGCTCGCTGGCTCTGTCGCTCGGGTCGCACGACACCCGCGAGGCCACCTTCGACTGGAACCAGGGACGGCATGAAGGAAGGTTCGATTCCCGGCTCAACGGCCTGTATCGCGAAAGCGCCGGATACCGCGACGGCCGCGAAAGCGAAACCTCGGCTCTCAACCCAGCTTTCACCTGGCGGCTAAGCGAATCGACCTTTGTGAACTTCAACTTCGAGGCCATGGCCTCCGACTTCGCGCCGGACGCCGGTCTACCGGTGATGGCAGGCGAGGTAGCCGAGGTCCCTCGGGATCGCTCCTATGCCTCACCTTTGGACTTCTCCGAGCAGGACATTCTGCGTTTTCAGATCGACTACCAGACCCAGGTTTCCGAGCGGTTGACCGTACGCAACAAGACCTACCGCCGAGAGCTCGACTGGCGCACCAACGGCACGCTTCTCAATGGTGTCCTGAGATTGCGTCCGAGCGACCTGGACATATTCCGCACGCTGGTTCTGCTCGACGATGTTCAAGAGATCACCGGTAACCAGTTCGAGCTGACCACGACCCTCGAGACCGGGTCGATCGAACACCAACTGCTGGCAGGGATAGAAATCTCACGTCTTGCGGACGATTTCAGCCTCGATGTCGCTTTCTTGCCGACCATCGGCCTCTTCAACCCGGTCGAGACTACCGCCGAGCCACTCTTCCCCATCCCCGGCCAGTCCGCCCGCGGTGACTCCTCGGCCGATGTCGTGGCACCGTATGTCATCGACCAGCTCACCATCTCCGACAGGGTTCGACTCCTGCTTGGTGCGCGGTTCGATTCGATCGATTTCGAGGATCGCGTCACCGGCACCACCCGCAGCGACAGCGAGTTGAGTCCGCTCTTTGGGCTCGTCGTGGCACCGACCTCCTCGGTCTCCGCGTACGTCAACGCCGGTGAATCGTTTGCCCCTCCTTCGGCGCGCGTGGTCGGCGAGCGGGAACCGGAGAAAAGCCGGCAGATCGAGCTCGGGATCCGCAAGGCGTTTGCCGGCGGCCGAGCCACCAGCACCTTCGCGGTCTTCGAGATCGAACGCGACAACATCCCGATCCCCGACGAGA